>NZ_CAZEFZ010000078.1:0-41649 GCF_964511145.1 Tenacibaculum amylolyticum | reverse complement strand
CTGACAGATATTTCGGTTTGTAGGTTTGAAATAGGTTGTCACTTCGAGTGTTTGTTTGACTAAAAGGAAAAGAAACGTATCGAGAAGTGTTTGAGGTTTGGAATAGTTCTCGATACACCTCCTTTCAGTCGGTACTTTAACTGACAGGTGGTTTGTTTTGTAGGTTTGAAATGGGCTGTCACTTCGAGTGTTTGTTTGACTAAAAGGAAAAGAAACGTATCGAGAAGTGTTTGTATTTTAGAATAATTCTCGATACACCTCCTTTCAGCCGGCACTCGAACTGACAGGTGGTTTGTTTTGTAGGTTTGAAATAGGTTGTCACTTAGAGTGTTTGTTTGACTAAAAGGAAAAGAAACGTATCGAGAAGTGTTTGTATTTTGGAATAGTTCTCGATACACCTCCTTTCAGTCGGCACCCGAACTGACAGGTGGTTTATAAAATTACTTTAAAGAATAATGTTAATTAAACACTAACTGTTTGATAGTTAGTTGTAAATGATGTATATTGTACTTAGCTATGAAAAGAAAGAAGAATTGCTATTCTTTCTTTACATATTCAATTTAGTATTAACTTTTTAAAAATTAAGCTATGGTAAGTCCATATTTAAACAGGTACCGTAATGCGGAGTACCTACAGTACATGAAAGATATTGTAAAACTAGTAAATCAGCAAGATGTAGCGGCCTTGTCGTTAACAGAGCCTAGAGATGCTTTAGCCGATTTTATTACGGCTATTGAGGCTGCTTATCAACAAGAGCAAGGAAGTGCTATTACGCAAGAAATTATTGCTTTAGATGAGGAACGAGATAAAGCTTTTATTGGTATTAAAACAGTAGTAACTGGGTATACATATCGTAAAGATGCTACTATTGCAAATGCCGCACAAACAGTATTAAATGCTATGTTAGTATATGGTACACAGGTAACACGTAAGAGCTACCAAGAGGAAACGGCTATTATTGATAGTTTTATTGATGATATTGAAATTAAACCAACTATTACGGCTGCTATTGCTACATTAAATTTACAGGATTGGGTTGCTGATTTAAAAACGGCGAACGAAACTTTTTCTCAAAAGTATATTGAGCGTATTGGGGAAACTGCGGCTAATACGGCTAGCATTCCTAATTTACGTACCAATACTACGGTTGCTTATAGGGAGCTTATTAGCCATATTGAAGCGCATAAAACATTGACAAAAAATGTAGTGTACACGGGTGTTTTAAATGAGATTGATGTGTTGGCTAAGCAATATAATTTAGTGGTAGATAATAGAGTGGGAGGGAATGGTGCTGAAGTTCCTGGTAGTACTAATGAAATTCCTACAGATGTAAATAGCATAGAAGAAGAGTAGTTACTTAGCAATAAAGAGCATAAATAATAAAATAGAATTTTGTTAGTTATGTGTTGTTTAGTTTTTAAAAGGGTTGTTTAATTAAAGAATAAAGTGTATATTGCATCAGCTATGAAAGTATTGCTATGCTTTCACACACAAATTTTATTTTAATTCTCAGAAATAGCTAGATCATCATTGTTATGTTTTCATAAGTGTTGTTTGGTTTTAAATGATGAAAATAAATGAGAATTAAAAAATATATATTCCTTGGATGTAGTATGAGTACAAAGGAGGAGGTTTACGATTTAATGCTAGCGTTTAAGTAGGGGTTTACACTAGTATTAATTTTTCTCATACATTAGTTTTTACCGCAATTATTAGCTTTTAATAATTGCGGTTTTGTTGTATATAAGAATGTGGTGTTACTATTATTTTCTTCAAAAAAGATTCTTTACTTTCCTTCTATAAACTCAGGTAGCAGTTCAGAATGACAAGTAGCATGTGATGTCATTCTGAGGAATCGAAGAATCTATCGAAATGAATAAGACTTTTTTAAATGAAAAAAATCTTCATTATGTTCAGAATGACAAAGAAACTCAAACTAGCAACAACCAGAACCAGGTGTACAAGAGGGACCTTGTGCTTGTAGGTCTGATAGTTTTAGTTTAGGCTTTTGTTCAGGAGTAATACCACATTTATCTTCTGCTAAACAAGTAGTGGCTGTATTGGTTAGCAAAAAGTTTCTACCGTTAAAATCTAAACCATATTTACCAATGGTTTCACCTTGGTATTCTACTTCAATTTCTACATCTTTTAAATCCAATGTTTTTTCAGATAATTCAATAATAGAAACTAATTTTTCGGGGTGTAATCTATGGTTATAATCATTCGCATTCCATAGTTGAAAGTTGACACGTTCTTCCTTTCTAAGTACACCACCGCAATCAATAAAATGCTTGGTAATTTTCCCTACTTCTGTTACGTGAAAATGTTCTGGAACTAAACTACCATCTGGTAATTCAAAGGCAATTGTTTCTAAACCTAGTAAGTGTTGTTTTATTTCTGAAAGTTTCATAAGTACTTTTATTTTAATTGTGATAAGACATAATATAATTCAGCAGCAATTTGATTACTCCTTTGTAAATAAACTTCTTTTTCTAAATTTGTACCATCAGATAATTTAGGATCTTCATAAGTGATAGCAATCCTTTTTTCTGATCCAGCTACAAAAGGACACCCTTCATCTGCTTGAGAACAAGTCATAATTGCTGTAAATCCAGAATTTGGATTATAAGGATGCTCATATTTTTTAGAAAATCCTATTATTGGAAGTGCATTTACAGTATATTTAATAGCGTACACAGGGTTAGGTTCTTCACTAATTTTGTGTATGTCGAATCCTTGTTGTGTAAGTGTTGTTACTATTTGTGTTGCCATTGCAGTAGCTTCCGAACCTCCTGAATAAGTAGTGATATCATCTATTTGAAAATAAGCAGCTAAAGTTTGCATCCATATTTGTCCTAAATGACTTCTTCTAGAATTATGAGTACAAATAAAATTGATAGCAATAGAATCATTGTTAGCTAGTTTACTTTTTAAATGATTGATAAGTACATCCAAAATAACTTTTCTATCCTTGGAGATAAATGTATTAGCGATTTGCTCTATAGTTGTAATTAGTTCTTTTTTCATTGTAATATTACGATTGATGTAACTAAATTTTTTTAACAGCAGTTAGTGTTTGAGTTAGAGAATATTTGCAAGAATTGAGTAACTGTAGTATTTATTTCATTCCATTTTTCTTCATTTATACAATAGCAAATACTAGTGCCTTCAATAGTTCCTTTTATAATTTCTAATCTCTTTAATTCTTTTAAATGTTGAGAAATGGTTGGTTGTGCTAATCCTATTTCATTTACTAAGTCTCCACAAATACAAGTTTTGGCTTTGGCTAAATATTCTAGAATAGCAATACGTGCAGGATGTCCAAGAACTTTAGCAATAGCAGCAAGTTCATTTTGTGCTGGTGTAAATATTTCTGATTTAGTTAATCCCATTAATTGTATTTTTATATTGCAATATTACGATTAATAAATTAAAAATAAAAGCAGCAAAAAAATGCTGCTTATAAATTTTAATTATGCTATAATTTTGCCTTAAAGCTATTTAGTTGTAGCATAGCTTCATCATTAATTACAGTTCCATCTGGAGTAAACCAAACATGAGTGTCTCCTAAATATTCCATTCCTAAATAATTAGCACTTTCTATAAAAGGCATTTCAAAACCAGCTTTTCTATCATTAGCACCAGAATTACTAATCATCGCCATTTTTTTACCTCTTAATTGTCGTCCTAATTCTTTTTTATAGTGCAGTAAGTCAGATAATCGATCAAAGAAAACCTTTAACAAACCACTCATATTATACCAATACACAGGAGTAGCGAAGATCATAGTATCGTATTGTTCGATAATTTTTTCCATAAGAGGTAAAAAATCATCATCTGCATTTTTAAAATCGTAATTAAAATGACCGATGTTATAATCTAATAAATCTATTACATCAAAATTATTATCTGAGTTAAAAGTAGTAACTACTTTTTCAGTATTTCCGTTTCTTTTAGAGCTAGCCGTTATTATAACTGTAGTTTTCATATGTTAAGTTTGTACCGAAAATTACAAGCCTTTTTATAAAGGAAACAAGAAATGTTATTCTTAATATCGATTGATAACAAGGAAAAATCGATGAATAAAAATAGCTTTTATAAAGCTAATTGTGTACCAGCAGTAACTGATAAGTTTTCGTGCTTTACTATTAAAACCAATCGTAATGTATCTTCCGCTATAACAATATCAGGTATTTCGAGGCTTATTGTTCCAGACTTTTCCGTAAGTCTTACTGTTTTTTCTTCAACAACAATATTGGCATTTTTTAAAATACGATTTCTATTTTCTCCACGATTAACAGCAGTAGTTCTATTATTAATAACTAAGAGAGCTTCTAAAAATCTATTTTTAATTTTTCCTTCTATTGAATAAGAAAAAGTAACCATGTTTTTATTTTTACTAACATCAGATACTTTTACTGTATTCGGGGCTTTTCGTTTTAAATACGATTTTATTTTTTTATGAATTGTTACTTCATTAGAACCCACTATATGTTCTTTACCATTAATAACTAATTGTGGAGTGTAAATAGAGCTGCTGTAAAACTTACGGCCATAATCTCCCTGTTTTTTTGTGAATTTTTCTTTAGAAAAAGGATCTTTCCAGCCAATATAATTCCAATAATCTACATGATAAGCTACGGGGATAACTTGACTTTCATCTAAATTTTTTTTAATATCATGTAATACACGGTCAGCCGGTGGACAACTAGAACATCCTTGAGAAGTAAATAATTCTAGTACTACTACGGGTTTTTCTTGAGAAAATATAGAAATAGCTGTAAACAAAGCAATAATAAAAAAACGATACGGCATCATAAATAATTTGATTTTTAAGTAAGTAGTAAACCTTGTTAAAGACTTACAAAACTCTCTAAATTCATATATATTTTTGTTACATTTATAGAATAATTACTGGAGATAATGCGCATAGAAAAATTTAGAGTTACTGATAAAATACAGTTAGCATCAGAATCTACTATAGAGTTGATACCCGATGCAGAGAAAAAACTGAAAAAAGTACGTAAGAAAATAGCAAATTTGCAAGATGCCATGTATGCAGAAGGTAAGTATAGCGCATTAATCTGCTTGCAAGGAATGGATACTGCTGGAAAAGATAGTTTGATTAGAGAAGTGTTTAAACAGTTTAATGTACGTGGAGTAGAAGTGCATAGTTTTAAAGTTCCTACAGAATTGGAATTAAAGCATGATTTTTTATGGAGACATTATATAGCACTTCCAGCAAAAGGTAAAGTAGGTGTATTTAATAGAACACATTATGAAAATGTATTAGTCACAAGAGTGCATCCAGAATATGTGTTTTCAGAAAAGATACCTACAGTAAATAGTTTAGACGATTTGAATGATGCATTTTACCATGAACGCATGGAAAGAATCAATCAATTTGAAAAGCATATAGCAGCCAATGGAACTATTGTTTTAAAGTTTTTCTTACACCTTTCTAAAGAAGAACAAAAGAATAGATTATTACGTAGATTAAATATTCCCGAGAAGAACTGGAAGTTTTCTTCAGGAGATTTAAAAGAACGAAAATTATGGGATAAATACCAAGAGTGTTACGAAGATTTATTGAATAGAACTTCTACAGATAATGCTCCTTGGTTTATTGTGCCAGCAGACGATAAGCCTTCTGCTCGCTATATAGTAGCTGAAACAATTTTGCGTGAATTTGAAAAATATAATTTTAAGGAACCAACATTAGATGCAAAAATGTTAGGGAAATTAGATGAGTTTAAAGCGCAATTAAACGACGAATAGAATAAATAGAAATAAAAATTAAATAATTTTCTTTAATAGAAAGTTTGAATTTTACATGGAATTAAACCTCAAAAAACCAATCGTATTTTTCGATTTAGAAACAACAGGAATTAACATAGCTACAGATAGAATTGTAGAAATCTCAATATTAAAAGTATTTCCTAACGGAACACAAGAAAGTAAAACTTGGTTAGTGAATCCAGAAATAGAAATTCCAGAACACGTAACAGCTGTACATGGAATAACTAATGAAAAAGTGGTGAACGAGCCAACATTTAAAGAATTAGCATCTAAAGTATTTGAACTAATTGGTGATTCTGATTTGGCTGGGTTCAATTCAAACAGATTTGATATTCCACTTTTAGCAGAAGAGTTATTACGTGCAGGAATTGATTTTGATATGGAGAACCGAAAAGCTATCGATGTTCAGGTAATTTTCCATAAAAAAGAACAACGTACGTTAAGTGCAGGATATAAGTTTTATTGTGGGAAAGAATTGGAAGATGCGCATTCGGCTGAAGCAGATACTTTAGCAACTTATGAAATTTTAAAAGCACAGTTAGACAAATATGAAGATATAGAAAATTCGGTTGAAGCTTTAAGTGAGTATTCAGCACACACTAAAAGAGCCGATTTTGCAGGTTTTATTTTGTTTGACGATGAGAAAGATGAAATATTTTCATTTGGAAAGAATAAAGGGAAAAAAGTAAAACAAGTTTTAAAAGAAAACCCAGGATATTATTCTTGGATACAACAAGCAGATTTTCCTTTATATACCAAAAAAGTATTGAAACAGATTAAAGAGCGAATGTCAGCGCCAAAAGGACCGGAAATGACCGATGAAGAAAAATTAAAGGCGTTGCAACAAAAGTTTAATTTAAGATAAAACAACACATGTACATACCTTATAACGAATTACCTAATAGTGCTAGAATATGGGTATATCAGGCAAACAGAGCTTTAAGTCAAGAAGAAATAGAAGTTATTTCGGCTAAAGCTATTTTATTTATAGATCAGTGGACTCGACATGGAGATGATCTTAAAGGTTCTTTTACAATAAAATACAATCAGTTTTTAATTATTGCTATAGATGAAAGCTTTAATAATGCTTCTGGTTGTTCTATAGATGCATCTGTACGTTTTATAAAATCATTAGAACAAGAATTAGGAATCGATCTAATGGACAAAATGAATATTTCTTTTAGAGATGGAGAGAATATCAATATTGTCAAATTAGCCGATTTTCAAGAGTTTGCTAAAGCAAAGAAAATAACTTCAGAAACCATTGTTTTTAATAACATGGTAAATACTAAAGAAGACTTTGAGAACAAATGGGAAATTGCCGCCCAAGAAAGTTGGCATAGTCGATTTTTGGTATAAGAATTGTTTATTGATTAATAATCCCCAGTTAATAATTAATAGAAAAAGAGTATACATGCTCTTTTAAATGTGTGTAAGATTTTTATGAGTAAAAAAATACTATTAATAGCACTAAGCTTCATTAGTGTGGTAAAGGCGCAACAATTAGATCCATTACGAGCAGAAAATTCTCTGGAGCAGAAACAATGGGTAGATAGTATTATGAAAACAATGACAATTGATGAAAAAATAGGTCAGTTGTTCATGATGCAAGCATATTCTAATAAAGACAAAAAACATGAAAAGTTTATTGCCGATATGATTACTAAATATCATGTTGGAAGTTTAATTTTCATGAAAGGAACACCCGAAAAACAAGTTGTGCTTACCAATAGATATCAGAAGTTAGCTAAAAAAGTACCTTTACTTATAGGATTTGATGGAGAATGGGGATTAGATATGCGTTTGAAAAATACATATCGTTTTCCTTGGAATATGACTTTAGGAGCTGTACAGGATCAGAAATTACTAGAAAAGCTAGGAGAACGTATTGGAGAGCAATGTAAGAGAGTAGGAATTCATGTTAATTTTGCTCCAGTAGTAGATATCAATACAAATGCAAACAATCCAATTATTGGAAATAGATCGTTTGGAGAAAAGAAAGAAAATGTAGCAGAAAAATCGATAGCTTTTACGAAAGGAATGCAAAAAGCAGGAGTATTAGCAAATGCAAAACACTTTCCAGGGCACGGAGATACTGCTACAGATTCGCACTTAACGTTACCTACGATAAGTTTTACAGAACAACGTATAGATTCAATAGAATTGTATCCTTTTAAAAAGCAATTTGATGCAGGTGTTGCAAGTGTAATGACAGCGCATTTAAGTATTCCATCTTTAGAAGGGAATACAAGTTTACCATCGTCATTATCCGAAAGAGTTGTAACATCATTATTAAAAGAAAAATTAGGTTTTCTTGGTTTAATATTTACTGATGGTTTGAATATGAAAGGAGCAGCTAATTATTCAACGCCAGCAGAAATTAATTTGGCTGCTTTTATGGCTGGGAACGATATTTTGTTAATACCACAAGATGTTCCTAATACTGTTACTTTATTTAAAGAATCAATTACAAAAGGAACTTTAACGGAAGAGCGTTTAGATTATTCCATAGAGAAAATTTTAAAAGCAAAGTTCTTGTTAGGATTACAAAGCTTTACTCCAATTCCAGAAGAAAACTTAATAGAAGATTTAAATACTATTGAAGATGAATTATTGCACAGAGAATTGTTGAAGAATGCAATTACACTCATAAAAGATACTTCTAACAGTATTCCGATTCAAAACTTAGAAGATAAAAAGATAGCCTATGTCTCATTAGGAGATGCAAAAGGAAGTTATTTTGTAAGAGAATTAAAGAATTATGCTAAGGTAGATGTAGTTTCTGATAAGCATTTAGGAAGTTTAATTAAGAAATTGAAAAAATATAATTTAGTAATTGTAGGCTTTCATAAATCGAATAAGAATCCGTGGAAATCATATAAATATTCAAACAAGGATTTAGTTTGGTTGCAAGAAATTGCAAGAAATAAGAATATAATACTAGATGTTTTCGCTAGCCCTTATAGTCTATTACAAGTAAAAACATTTACAAATATTGAAGGGATAGTATTGTCTTATCAAAACAGTAAATTATCGCAAGAATTATCTGCACAAGCACTTTTTGGAGCTTTTCCAATTAAAGGGAAACTACCAGTTTCTATTAATGAAGATTTTAAAGCAGGTGAAGGTATACAAACAGCTTCGCTAAAAAGATTAGAATATACAATACCAGAAGCAGCCGGATTTTCTTCAACGAAATTATCAGCTATAGATCGTTATATAGATACTATTTTAAAACAGAAAATGGCTCCTGGTGGACAAATTTTGGTAGCAAGAAATGGAAAAGTAGTTTATAATAAAAGTTTTGGTTATCAAACAGATAATAAGCGAAGAAAGGTCAAGAATTCAGATTTATATGATTTAGCTTCTCTAACTAAGATTTTAGCTACATTACCAGTAGTAATGAAACTTGAAGAAGATAAGAAGCTTTCAATATATTCTGAATTAGATCATTTATTACCAGATTATGAAAAAAGTAATAAAGATGTATTAAATATAAAGCAAATTCTTTCGCATTATGCGCAGTTAAAATCTTGGATTCCTTTTTACACAAAAACATTAGACTCGGTAACTGGAAAAATTTCTAAAGATTTATACCGAAAGAGAAAATCGAAAGAATTTGGTATTCGTGTTGCTAGAGATTTGTACTTGAAAAGTTCTTATAAAGACTCGATAAAAAGCTTTATAAAAGATTCAGATTTAAGAGAAAGAGAAGGGTATAAGTATAGTGATTTAGGGTATTATATTTTGAAAGATGTTGTTGAAAGTAAATATAAGGAATCTTTAGATAAGGTAGTAGAGAAAGAATTTTACAAGTCATTAGGTTTAGATAGAACGTCGTATAAGCCATTAAAAAAGTTTAACTGGAAGGAAATTGTACCTACAGAGCAGGACGATTATTATAGAAATCAGCTATTAAGAGGGTATGTTCACGATATGGGAGCAGCTATGCAAGGTGGAGTAGGAGGCCATGCAGGTTTATTTGCAAATGCAAACGACGTTGCTAAAATTATGCAGATGTATTTACAAGATGGATATTATGGAGGTGTACAATATTTACAACCAGAAACAATAGATAAGTTTAACACAAGATATTATGCTGAAGTTAAAAATAGAAGAGGTTTAGGCTTCGATAAACCACAAATAAATCCAAGAGAAAAACCAACTTGTGGTTGTGTTTCTGAAAAGAGTTTTGGGCATAGTGGTTTTACAGGAACTTATACTTGGGCAGATCCTAATTCTGGAATTTTATATGTATTCTTATCTAATAGAGTATATCCAACGATGAAGAATAGAAAACTTGTAAAAAGTAATATTAGAACAAAAATTCAAAGAGCTATTCAAGAAGCAGTATTGAATTAAAAAGCATTAATTAATTGAAAATAAAAAAGGATATACTCAAAAGTATATCCTTTTTTATGCTTTAAAAATTATTTTGTTAGTTTTTAAAAGCGTATTCTATAATATTAGCTCCCATTTGCAAAGCTTTTAATCTAATCTCTTCAGGGTTGTTATGTACAGCTTTATCTTCCCAACCATCGCTTAAATCGCTTTCATAATCATAAAAAACAACTAATCTTCTTTTGTGAAAAAGACCCAAACCTTTTGGAGCTTTTTTATCGTGTTCATGAATTTTAGGAAGTCCGTTTGGAAATTTAAATGTTTGATTATAGATAGGATGATTCAAAGGAATTTCTTCTAAAGTTAATTTAGGGAATATTTTTTTCAGTTCACTTCTAATATATTTATCTAGTCCATAGTTATCAGAAATATGTATAAAACCACCTGAAATAAGATAATTACGTAAGTTTTCTACATCTTCATTATCAAAGAAAATATTTCCGTGTCCAGTTAAGAATAAGATAGGATAGTTAAACACATCTACACTACTAGGATCTACAGTTGCAATATTTGAATCAATAGCTGTTTTAACGTATTGATTTGTGAATTGTATTAAATTAGGTAAAGAGGTTGGATTTGCATACCAATCGCCACCTCCTTTATATTTTAATATTCCTACTTCTTGAGAATGTGCTACAGAAAAACTTAATACTAAAAGAAAGAGGATTTTTTTCATTCTAAAACTTTTTATGCAAGATATAATAATTGAGACATAAAAAAAAGCACCATTCCCTTCTCAATGGTGCTTCTTGTTCGTGAAGTAAAGTAGTAAATAATAATCCCTAAAATATATTTACTGGTTTATGTAAGTTTTCGATTCAAAGATAAGGATAACAGATAGTTATCGACTCCTGATTCATCTAATTTGGACGTTTTAGGACAAGTTTATACAAAAAAAACACTGTTTAATAACAGTGTTTTTGCTTTTTCCTCTTCATAGAGAGCTATGACTCTCTATATATTTTAAACTCTTTAAAGAATCAATAGATTAAAACAAATGGTTATACAATATATTGATTCTTAAGCGGGGCTAATATAGTACTTGTAGTAATTATAATAGTCCAGAATCATCCAAGTTGGATGATTCTGGATTCATTTATAGTAAATTAAAATCAAAAAAGTGATTTAATTTTTAGAATTTTTAAAAGCTAAAGGAGTCATGCCGGTATGTTTCTTAAAAACATCGTAAAAAGCAGATTTAGAGTTAAAACCAGATTCTAGACCAATAGATGCGATGGTATAACCTTCATATTTATAATCAAGTAAAAAATTTTTTGCTTGATCTACGCGCATTTCATTAATATAATCTACAAAACTTTTTTTGGCATTTTTATTAATAGAAGCAGATAGAGTACTAGAGCCTATTTCTAGTTCTTTAGATAGGCTTTGCAATGTATATTTAGGTTGTAAATACTTTTTCTCTGTTTTTATATAGTTGTCTATTTCTATAAATTGCGACTCAAAAGTGTATTCTGTAGTTGTTGTTTTAGGTGTTTCGTCTACTAAAAGAACAGGAGTTTCATTTTCTTTAATATCTAGGTTCTCACGAAGCTGCCTTCTTTCTTTTAAAATACGTAAGTATCGAAGCCCTTGATATCCTAAAATGAAAATGATAATAGTTGTAGATATTCTTAAAGGATAATAGGAGTACAAAAAACCTGTAAAGTTTAAACTGAACTTAATAAATAAAGCAAAAATCCATAAAGCATATACAATTACGGTAAGTCTAAAGAAGTTGTAAATCCATTTTAAATTATCGTAAGTAAGTATTTTGGTAAATAGCTTTTTCTTTTTACGTAAAATATAATAAGAGTATGAGAAAATCGAAATGGAGCCTACAAAGCTAACGACTTCTTCAATTGAAGTATACTTCTCATACACATAATTTAATTCTTCTTGGGTACTAGATCCTAATGAATAAAAGAAAACAAAGCCTATCTGTGCTATACAAAGCACAAAAAATATAAAAACAAAATACTTTAGAAGTTTACGAGACTTATCTGCAATGTCTAAATAATGCGTTAAAAATGCATAAAAGAAAGGAGCACTTAAGAAATGCCATGGGATTTGAATATAGTCCAACATAAATCGATGCTGAAATAGATTTCTCTCTAATGCCCATGATTGAAAGTTATTTAATGAAATAGATAAAATCATTAAATTAAGAAACAATAAGCTCTTGTCTTTTCCATTTTTAGAGAAAAACATGATCAAACTGAGTGCAAAACCATGAAGGGCACTAACCAGTAAAAAAATGTTAAAGAAATCTGCGGTATTCAAGTTGATGTTTTTAGTTATGGGGTTTTCAAACTTAAATTTAGCAAATTAATTGTAAAAATATGATGTGGTATCTTTAATTTTACTGGTATAATACTAAGAATTCAATAATTAAAAATGGCTTTTTTTTAGAAAATCTATAAAATAACCTAACTCATAGAATTTAGAAAATTAATACTATGTACAGCAACAATACCAGCTGTTTCGGTTCTAAGTCTGCTAGTTCCTAGTGTTATTGGAGTATATTTTTGCTGAATTGCTTGTTGTACTTCTGGTATTGAAAAGTCTCCTTCTGGACCAATTAAAAGTGTAATTTTTTGATGTGTAGGATCTATAGATTTTAAAGGAGTTTTATCTCCTTCGTTACAATGAGCAATAAATAAATTACCATCTCTTTGTTGAGCAATAAAATCAGAATATTTTGTAAGATCGTTCAATTTTGGAACAGTAAACTTTAAAGATTGCTTCATAGCTGCTAAGATGATTTTTTGCAAGCGATCTTTCTTTACAACCTTTCTTTCTGAGTTTTGACAAAGAATAGGAGTAATTTCATCAATACCAATTTCAGTAGCTTTTTCTAGAAACCATTCTAAACGATCTATATTTTTTGTAGGAGCAATGGCAACATGTAAATAATAATTCCATTCTTTTTCTTTAGAGGCAATATTTACAATATTTGCAACGCATTTTTTATCACTTTCAATAATAATTTCTGCAGTTAACAACAATCCTTTACCATTAGTAATGTATAAAGTATCTCCTTGCTTTTTTCGTAATACTTTTACGATATGGCGACTCTCTTCTTTGTTAAAGAGAATTTCTTTGGTTTCTTCGTTTAAATGTTCGTTATAAAAAAGCTGCATTATAAATCTAATCTATAGGTTCTTCTTCTTTTATGAGTTCTAGGGTTAAAACCTGACCATAACTTATGGATAGCTGTATTTTCTTCTAATTCTGGTGTACGAATACAGTATTCTATATTCTTGTTAGCAAGTGTTTTATGAAACTCATCAAAAATGATTGCTGTAACTCCTTTATTTTGGTAATTTGGATCTACGCCAATTAGATAAAAAGTAACATCTTTTGGTTTTTTTCTAGCTTTTAAAAGATGAAAAATACCGAAAGGAAATAGTTTACCTTTAGCTTTTTGTAAGGCTGTAGAAAATGAAGGCATTATAATAGCAAAGGCTACAATATTTTGATCTTTATCTAGTACAAATTTGATGAACTCTGGATTTATAAAACTGATGTATTTATTTTTAAAATATTGTATTTGCGCATCAGAAATAGGAACGTACGTAGAAAGTTTAGAATACGTTTTACTAAATACTTCAAACATTTCATCTACATAAGGCATTATGTCTTTTGTTTTAGTAAAGTTTAAAGCAGTAAGTCCATATCTCTTCTGTAAAATGTTACTCGCTTTCGTATATTTTTGAATTTTAATATCATCAAATAAAAACTTATTCTCCAGATATTCTTTTTCTTTTTTAAAACCTAATTGCTCTAAATGTTCTTTATAATAAGGATGATTATACCAAGTAATCATAGTACCTAATTCATCAAATCCATCTATTAAAACTCCGGTTTTATCTAGATTGTTAAATCCAACAGGTCCTTCAACATATTCAAGGTTGTGATCTTTTCCAATTTCTTTTACTTTATCTAAAAGTACTTTGGTTACTTCAATATCATCTATAACATCAAACCAACCAAACCTCATTTTTTTTAGATTCTGCTTTTCTATTTCATAAGTGTTAATAATAGCAGCAATACGTCCAATTACTTTATTGCCCTTTATAGCTATAAAAAAGCGTGCTTTAGCATGCTCAAATACTGGATTTTTAGAAGTATCGAAACTAGCTACTTCATCTTTAATAATAGGAGGTACCCAATATGGATTATTCTTATATAAGGAAAAAGGAAACAAAACAAATTGTTTCATTTCCTTTTGAGTGTGTATTTCTTTTAGTTGAATCATACAACAAATGTATCATTTCTATTGATCATCTTTTTCGTCTTCTTCCTTTTTTTCTTTATCACCATCACCTTTTTTCTTTTTTTCCTTTTCCTTCTTCTCTTTCTCTTCTTCTTTTTTAAGCTCTTCTTCTAATTTTTGAATTTCTTTTTCTAGCTTCTCTTGCTCTTTTAATTTACGTTTTTCTTCTTTTTGTTTCTCTTTTTCTTGTTTCCTCTTCGCTTTCTCTTCTTCTCGTTTCTTCTTTTTAGCCGCTTTTTCTTTTGCCTTTGTTGTTTTTTTCTTGGCTTTAGCATCTTTCTTAGTAATATCATCTAAGATAGATTCCTTACGAACTCTAGTTCTGCTTTTCTTTTTAGTTTCTAACTCTTCAGGAGTTTTATCTTCTTCTAACTGTGGAGCATTTTTGTCTTTTTTCTTGAAGATGCCTTTAATCTTATCAATAAGTCTTCCAAAGAAACCTTTGTTATATGTTTGCTCTTTATCTCCTTCGATTTTGTTCCCAAATTCATCTAATTCAACATATTTGTCAACATGTTTATTAATTCTATAAGAAACTCCAATACTAGTGTAAATACCTGTACTGTTATCTTGAAAAGTACCTCTAAGAGATGAATTAATTTGTAAGTTTTTATTAAACAAATAAGCAACACCAAGCCCTAAGTTACTCTGACTTTCTTGTTTGTTAAATAATGCCTGGTGTTCAGCAAAACCAGACCATCTGTCATTAAAATTATAAGTTCCTGTAACTACGTAAGAAAACTCAGGTAAATATCCACCTATATAATTATAATGTATGTTCGTTACAACATTAAGCTTATCTGAAAATTCATTTTGAAGTAATACACCAAGTTTAGGAGTAATTCCACCTCGTGCATGGAAATCGTTCAAGAAAGAACCAAAATTTAAACCTCCATATACTGCAACGTGAGGAATCCATCTAGACCAATCGAAAGAATGCCTTTTTTTCCAGCTTCTTACTTCTTTAGATTTATCCTCATAAGTTGGTTTGTACACTAGATATTTTGCTCCTAAAGTGAACTGTCCAAATCCAAATTTAGAATGTGAAGATTCAAAAACGTTTACAAACGCAAATTCACTTTGTTGTAGCGATGTAGTTAAATTAAATTCTAATTTTTCATCAAACAACCCCATTCTATAATGTAATTCTAACCCTGTAGCTCTTGGATTACTAAAAGTAGGAATAGCTTTAGCACTTCTATGAAAAATACTACTTTCTAATTGATAGACCCCAACTCCCACGCTATAAGGACTTTCTGAAAAACCAGGCTTGTTAGAATTAATTACTTCCGTGTATTGAGCAAATAATGTTACAGAAAAAAAGAACATTATTATCCCTAAAATTTTTTTAATCATATTCAACGCAAACATTTTACACGTAATACAAACATACAGTAAAATTATTCAATCTAATAAGTTTACAGGATTATTAACGTAAGGTTTTAGATCAAATTGTTATTTTTGATTGCTTTTTTTAGTATTAATTTATGTTAGAAATACATTATGCAGGCCCTATGAATTTTTTAAGAACAATACTTATCATCGCATTAATCTATTATGCAATCAAATTTTTAGCAAGGTTATTTGGTCCTTTTCTAATGAAAAAGGCAGTAGAGAAAATGAGAGAGAAGGCTGAAAAACAGTATGGTGGACAAAAGCCACAAGAAGGAGTGAAAGTAGGAGAAACAGTTATAGATAAAAAACCAAATCAAAATAAAGAAAGTGATAAGTCGGTAGGAGAATATATCGATTTTGAAGAAATTGACTAAAGAATGAAATTAACCAAATTTTTACCTTACTTAGGTGCTGTTTTAGTATTTATTGTAGCCGCATTATTATACTTTAATCCTGTTTTATCTGGAAAACAAATCAAACAAAGCGATATTACCCAATATATTGGGATGGCTAAAGAAATGAATGAGTTTAGAGCCGATAAGAATGAAGAATCGTACTGGCTTGGAAATGCGTTTAGTGGGATGCCAACCTATCAAATGGGAGCTAAATTCCCAAATGATCATATAAAAATTATAGATCGTACCTTACGTTTTTTACCTAGGCCTGCAGATTATTTATTCTTGTATTTTATAGGCTTTTTTCTATTGTTAAATGCTTTAAAAGTTGAATGGAAACTAGCCATTCTAGGAAGTCTAACCTTTGGTTTTTCTACTTATTTAATTATCATTTTCGGTGCAGGTCACAATGCGAAAGCACATGCAATTGCATATATGCCAGCGATTATAGCAGGAGTTTTATATGTGTTTCAAAAACGATACTTATTAGGTTTTACAATTACGTCGTTAGCAATGGCATTGGAAATTGCAGCAAATCACATTCAAATGACATATTATTTAGGTTTTTGTTTGTTGATCTTAGGAATTGTGGAGTTAATTGAGGCTATAAAAACAAAAAATGTACAACCCTTTTTACAGCAAGTAGGAATATTATTAGTTGCATTTATTATTGGTATTGGGGTAAACGCAACGAGATTGTTATCTACAAAAGAATATGCTGCATTTAGTACTAGAGGAAAGTCAGAGTTAACAATTCAACCTGATGGAACACCAAAAGTAGCCTCTTCAGGTTTAGATAAAAGTTACATAACAGAATATAGCTATGGAAAATTAGAAACATTCAATTTATTAGTACCGCGTTTTATGGGAGGTGGTACAGTAGAAAAACTTGGAGATAATACGAATTTCTATAAAGAAGTAGCATCTCAAGCCGGACCAAAAGTAGCAAGAGAATATTCAAGTCAAGTATTAACCTATTGGGGAACACAGCCCATAGTTGAAGCACCGGCATATATTGGTGCTATTGTAATTTTCTTATTCTTTTTAGGGATTTTTATTGTACACGGAAAATTAAAGTACTGGTTAGTTTCAGCTACTATTTTATCGATTGCTTTAAGCTGGGGAAAGAACTTTTCAATACTAACAGATTTCTTTATCGATTATGTACCGTTATATGATAAGTTTAGAGCAGTATCTTCTATTCAAGTAATAGCTGAGTTATGTATTCCTTTATTAGGTTTCTTGGGCTTAAAAGAGTTTTTCTCTAATACTACAATTACTACAGAAGATAAATTAGAAGCTTTAAAAAAAGCTGTACTTACAACTGGAGGTTTAGTGTTAGTAGGGTTCATTTTTGTACATATGTCATCTGATTTTATAGGAATTAGAGATGGACAATATGAGCAAGTACCTTCACTATTAGATGCTTTAATTTCAGATAGAAAGTCTATGCTACTGATGGATAGTATCCGATCTATTGTTTTAATCGGATTATCAGGTGGTGTTTTATGGTTATTCTTACAAAATAAAATAAAACAAGTTCCTGTACTTGCTGGGTTAACAGTATTAATACTATTTGATTTAATATCTGTAGATACAAAATATGTTAATAAAGAAGATTTTACTACAGCAAGAAAAGTACAGAAACCATTTGTTGCGAATAAGGCAGATAACCAAATTTTAAAAGATACTTCTTATTACAGAGTAGCTAATTTTACAGCAAACTTAATGAATGAAGGAAGGACTTCATATTTTCATAAATCTATTGGAGGATACCATGCTGCTAAAATGATGCGTTATCAAGAACTATTTGAGTATCAAATGGCAAAAAACAATATAGAAATACTGAATATGTTAAATGTTAAGTATTTTATTTTGAGTGATACTGAAGTGAAAGAGAATACAGGAGCAAATGGAAATGTTTGGTATGTTGAACAACTAAAATCAGTTGATTCAGCTAATGAAGAAATAAAAGAATTAGATAGTTTACATACAAAAACAACAGCAATTATAAGAAAAGGTGTTTTTGATGGAAGTAAAACATATGCTAAAGATTCAACAGCCACAATTGCATTGAGAAAATATGATACAAATTACTTGGTATACGATAGTAATGCAATCAAAGAACAGTTTGCTGTTTTTTCTGAAATCTATTATAAAGATGGATGGAATGCCTACATAGATGGTGAACTGAAACCATATTATCAAGTAGATTATGTATTACGAGGAATGCCAATACCAGCAGGAAAGCATGTAATTGAATTTAAGTTTGAGCCTAAAGTAATACAAAGAGGAAGTTTATTATCATTACTGTTTACAATTGCTTTATTTGGAATTCCATTAGTTTGGGCATTTATAAAAAGAAAGGAATTAACTTTTTAAACTTTTTATGTATGCAGATGGGGTAACACCTATATGTTTTTTAAAAGCTCTTGTAAAAGCAGATGCGTTAGTGTATCCAACTTCTTCTGCTAGGCCTTGAACAGAAAACTTTCTATACATAGAGTTGTTGTTTAATAAATTAACGACGTATGTTATTTTTTTCTGAGTATAATATTGTTTAAATGTTACGGTATTATGTTTGTTAAAAACAAAGGAAATATAAGTTGTATTTGTTTGCAAAGCTTCTGCAATACTATTAATAGAGAAGTCAGAAGCTATGTACTCATGATCAAGATCAATTTTGTTGAGTTTATTTAAAATTTTTAGTTCTAATTCCTCTTCAATATTATAAGTTACCTTTTGAGGCTTTTCTTCTTTTACTATTTCTTGTTCTTGTGTGGTTTCAATAATTTCATTGGCTTTTTCAGAAAGTTGTTTTTTGTATTTTCTTCTTTTAACCACAAAAGCACTAGAAATAATCACCAATGCAAGTGTAATAAAACTGATGGTTTTGATGTTTTTATTCTTTTCTTTTTCTAGAATGGAATGATTTAACTGAGTTACTTTTTCTAAATCATTATCATATAATAGTTGATATGTTTTCTGTTTGTGTACTCTGGCAGTATCAAATTCTCGTAAGGTCAACTGAGAATATTTATAAGCACTGTCTAATTGACGTTGTTTTACATATTGATTTGATAGAATATCATAGATAGTAATAAGCTTACTTTTTTGAAGTTTTTTGTTTTCTAAAACTTTTTTCGAGTAATGAATAGCAGAATCGGCTTGTTTTAAATTTTGAAAACAAATGGCTTTATAAAAATTAGTTTCTTCAAGATAACTAGTACCATAATTAATTTTAGGAAAATGATTGATTAGCTGGAGCGCTTTTTCATATTTCTTTTTAGCTATAAGTACTTCGGTTCTTCGATAATCGTATATAAGTTGCGTATCTGGATGAGGAGGAATGAATTTTTGAGCAGCTGTATAAGCTTCTTTATAATAAATAGCAGCAGAATCTAAAAAAGAAAGATTGTTCTCTCTTTTACTAATCGAAACACATGTTTTTCCTAAAAGATTACAGATGTCAGCTTTTTTACGAAGATAACTTTCATATTGAAAAGAATTATTCGTGTCATTTTTCTTCGATTCTAACTTTGTAATAAGCTTCTTTAAAATAGTTTTAGAGTCCTTTTCCATTTTAAGGTCACTTTTAATAATAGCTTTAGACATTTCTATATTCAAAGAATAGTAAAAGTTTTCGAAATTTTCATTATTTCTTGAGTTTATAAATCTAGATGCCTTTATTAACTGTTCATAAGCCATCTCATATTCTCCAGAATTTTTATATACCCAAAAAAGGCGGTTTAAAGAATTAATTTTTAGCTTGATGTAGCATAAATCATTAGGGGTTTCTTTATAAAGTGAATCCATATTTGGAATAGTTTTCCCTAATAAGTTTTTGATAGTATCGTATTTTTTTAGTTTATAGAAATAATACGTTTCTAAATATTTTCCAAATAATCGATCGCATTTACTAGTCGATGTTTGAATTTTTTTTATATAGTAAATAAGACTATCTAAATTGGTGTCTTTAAATTTGAAGGCTTTATAAATAAGGTCTTTTTCTTTATAAAGTTCCATTTTAGTTTGCGACAAACTACTTAAAGAAATACTAATACATACTAAGAACAATCTAAAGTTCAAACTTACTGGGATTATAAAGGGTGAAAACAGTATTAAACCTATAAAATACTATATGCATTTTATAAAAAGTGCAATATAAAACTTTTTTAAAACACCATTAGAACTTAAATTTGTCTTCCCTGAAAAAGAAAAATGATAACGGGGAATTCTTATGAAAAAGACCTACTATAAAAAAGGAGTATTTTTACTCCTTTTTTAAATTTTCTTTCTAATTACTTAATAATTATTTTTTGAATGTATAGATTTGTTTTTTATAATAAAAAAAGATGAATTTAAAAGACGGCGTATATAAATACAGTAAAACGGTTAGGTATCGTAAAACCATTGCTTTTTTAAATAAAGTTTTACCAGCTCCAGCAACAATTCTAGATTTAGGAACTAGAAATGCATTTAGCGAGATTATGGAAACACATGGATATACTGTTTTTAATACGAATGGAGAAGATCTAGATTTATTACCAGAAATTGTTAAAGAATATAAAGTAGATGCAGTTACATCTTTTGAAGTTTTCGAACATTTAATTGCGCCTTTTAACGTTTTAAGAGAAATTCCTTGTGATAAACTAATTACAACTGTACCATTAAAATTATGGTTTGCTAAAGCTTATAGAAGTAGTACAGATGAGTGGGACAGACATTATCATGAGTTTGAAGATTGGCAATTTGATTGGCTATTAGAAAAATCAAATTGGAATATACAAGAAACAGAAAAATGGGTAAATCCAGTTAAAAAGATTGGATTTAGACCTATCTTAAGGCAATTTACGCCAAGATATTATGCAGTTTATGCAGAAAAAAAGAGCTAGGATGAAGATAGGGATGATATTGGATGATACATTTCCGCCTGATCCTAGGGTAGAAAATGAAGCTATTGAATTAATAAAAGAAGGACATGAAGTTTTTCTATTTTGTTTAACATATGGAGAGCAAAAACTAGAAGAAAAGATAAATGGAATAGAGGTGAAGCGTTATCCAAGTACTAAATTGATATATAAACTATCAGCTTTAGCATATACCATTCCTGTCTATTCTATGATAATGAAAAAGAAAATAGTACATTTTCTAACTACTTATAACATAGAAGCAATACATTGCCATGATATTCGTGTAGCAGAAGCAGTTTTTTGGGCTAATAAAAAACTAAAATTACCAGTTGTTTTAGACATGCACGATAATCTACCGGATAATATGAAGTATTATCCACACCTTCAGAAATTTCCGGGGAAATATATAATTTCACCAAAAAAATGGAAGGAGAAAGAGGCTGTTTTTATGGAAAAAGCAACAAAGATTGTTTCTGTTTCACAAGAGTTTGTAGATGAATTGATAGAAAGAACTCAGAAACCAGAAAAATTTTTACTAGTTCCTAACACGGTAAATGCAGCGTTTTATAATGAAGCAGTAATAAATAATGAAATAATTGATAGGTATCGTAATAATTTTTCGATGCTATATCTAGGAGATACCAATATTCGAAGAGGTTTGCTTACAGCAATAGATGCAATACCAGCACTTAAAGAGAGTATTCCTAGCATCAAATTAGTGATTGTTGGATCTAATACTACAGATTATATCTTAAAAAAGAGAGTAGCTGAATTAGGAATAGAAGCGTATGTAGATTTTCAAGGTTGGCAAGATTTAAAGCTCTTTCCTTCGTATATATTGGCAAGTGATATTTGTATTTCTCCATTACATCGTAGTAAACAGCACGATGTAGCATATGCTAATAAAATATTTCAGTACATGAGTTTAGCAAAACCCGTGTTAGCAAGTGATGCGATAGCTCAGAAAAAACTCATAGAAAAAGTAGATTCAGGCTTGATTTTTGAAGATAAAAACATTCCTGATTTTATAGAGAAAACAATAGAGTTATTTGAATCTGAAGATTTAAGAAAGAGATTAGGAGCAAATGGAGAAGATTTTATTAAAAATGACTTTAACTGGAGTGTAACGGCTAAAAACCTTATTACTTTATACAATAACATCAATTGAAAGTATTAATTATAACATATTATTGGCCACCAGCGGGAGGACCTGGAGTGCAACGTTGGCTTAAATTCGTAAAGTATTTAAGAAGTTTTGGTATAGAACCTGTAGTTTTTACAGCAGACAATCCATATTATCCTACATTAGATGCAACATTAAGTGATGATATTCCAGAAGGAATTGAAGTAATTAAATGTCCAATTTTTGAACCTAATAACATTGTAGCAAAGTTTAAAAAAAGTGAAGCGCAACAAAGTGCTGGTTTTTTAAATCCTAATCCTTCATTTTTTGCAAAAATCTTAATCTATATAAGAGCTAACTATTTTATACCCGATGCAAGAATGTTTTGGGTAAAGCCAGCTGTAAAAAAGCTAAAAAAATACCTTTCAGAAAATGAAATAGACCTTGTCATAACTACTGGTCCACCCCATAGTTTGCATTTAATAGGAATGCAATTAAAAGAAAAGTTAGGAGTTAAATGGTTAGCAGATTTTAGAGATCCATGGACAAGTATTGATTATTTTCATTTACTACCACTGACGAAAAGAGCGAGAAAAAAGCATTTTAAGTTAGAGGAAAAAGTGGTTAAAAGCGCAGATAGTGTTTTAATGGTTAGTAATCATGCAAAGAAAAAATATGAAGGTTTTAATTCTAAAATAAATGTAATAACTAATGGGTTTGATACAGAAGATAAATTGGAAGCCTCAAATATTTTAGATGAAAAATTCTCAATTACTCATATTGGCTCCATGAATTCTGAACGTAATCCTAGAAATTTATGGTATGCATTGAAAGAATTATCTGAAGAGATTGATGGATTTGGAAATGATTTAGAGCTTAAATTTATCGGTAAAGTAGATGAAATTATATTCAAGAATGAGATAGATTCAAGAAATTTTAAGCATGTTACTAAGATTAATTATGTACCACATATAAAAGCTAAACAATACCAAAGAGAGTCGCAAGTACTATTAATTGTTGTAAATGATTATCCTAGTGCTAAAGAAATGATTCCAGGAAAAACATTTGAGTATTTACAAGCAGGTAGACCAATTATAGGAATTGCTCCAGAAGATGGTGACTTAGCTGGTATTTTAAATGAAGCTGAAGCTGGTGTTGTTGCAGATTTTAAAAACAAAGCTAAAATTAAAACAGAAGTTTTACGACTATATAAACTCTATAAAGAAGATAAGTTAGAGGTTGATATTAAAAATCTAGATAATTTTCATAGAAGAAATCTAACAAAGAGATTATCTGGAATTATTAAAAACATGGTAAAATAATAGAGTTTGGGAATTATATTAAAACAATCGTTTAAGAATACAATTATAATATACCTAGGGTTTTTAATCGGAGGGTTGAATACTGTTTTCTTTTATCCAGATATTTTAGGGAGCGAGTTTCAAGGTATTGTTACAGTTCTTTTGTCGTATGCAAATTTAATAACACCTCTAATGGCGTTAGGTATACATTATACGATTGTTAAGTTTTTCTCATATTATAAAACAAAAGAAGAGCAAGACAAGTTTCTGTCATTAGCAATGATTGCGCCGCTTTTTGTAGCATTACCAGTTGGTTTTTTTTGGAGTAAAATTCAAGAATATATTGTAACAAATTTTATAGCTGCTCAAAATAGAGGACTAGAAGATTATACAGTAGTAATTTATATTATAGCAATTTGTTGTGCTTATTTCGAAGTTTTTTACGCTTGGGCAAAAGTTCATTTACAAACGGTATTAGGTAACTTTTTAAAAGAGTTTTATAATAGAGCCGTTATTATGCTCTTATTAATACTAGTGTTTTTCAAAATGATAACACCAGTTCAATTTATTTTTTCGTTAACAGGTTTTTATGTTTTAAGAACTTTAATTATGATGTTCTATGCGTTTAAAACCTATTTTCCTAAAGTAAACTTTAGCCTTCCTGAAAACTACAAGGAAGTCACTACTTTTTCATTGTTTATAATCTTGGCGGGAAGCGCAGGAGCAATGCTAATTGATATAGACAAAGTAATGGTGATTAGTAAAGAAACATTTAATGCTGCTGCCTACTATACTGTAGCTGTTTTTATTGGTTCTTTTATTGAAGCCCCTAGTAGAGCAATGAATCAAATATTACAGCCTTTAACTTCAAAATCACTAAATGAAAATAACGCAAGTGAAGTAGAAAGTCTTTATAAGAAGAGTTCTATTAATCTTTTAGTTGTAGGTGGATTATTTTTTCTATTAGTGAATTGTAATGTTGTAGAACTATTTAAATTAATGCCAAAAGGTTACGAACAAGGAGTGTTTGCAGTTCTATTAATATCTATAGCTAAGATGTACAATATGTTTTTAGGAAATAATGGGCCTATTATAGCAAATTCTAAATTCTATAAAATTACGTTACCTATTGGTGTTGGAGCTGCAATATTAGTTTATTGCTTAAATGTTCTTTTCTATCATAAAATAAATATGAATACAGACGGTTTAGCATTGGCTACATTACTAACTGTTATCATGTTAAACACGTTTAAATTGGTATTTGTTTATAGAAAAATGAAGATGAGTCCAATAACGAATAAAACATGGCTAGTCTTAAGTATAATTACAGTTTTTTTCATAGGCTTTTATTATTGGAACTTTAATGTACCAACATTCGAAGTATTTGGATTTGAAGTAAGTCCAATACTAAATATAATATTGAAAAGCATCTTAATTGTAAGTGCTTATTTAATAGTGATAATAAAACTTAAAGTATCTGATCAGATATCTTCACTAATTCAAAAAATATTAAAGTAAAAAGACTTGTTTTTAAAAAAGGGTAGACAAGTCTTTTTAAGGGGGGCGAAATAGGGATTATTTCACCGCAAATATATGGCAAATCAAAGAGTTAATTGATAAACATAGGTTTACAAATCTATTCAGAATATAACTTTTTGCGAATTCTGCTTAACTGAACAGGCGTAATATTTAAATAACTTGCTATTTGGTATTGAGGAATTAGGTTTTCGATGTTTGGAATACGTAATCTAAGTAGTTTATATCTATCAGTAGCATCGAGTAAAGAAAGTCTGTCTAATCGCTTTAAAAGCTGCAATAAAAGCGTTTGATTTATTCTATTGTAAAGAAAACAAATTTCGTGATTGGATTGGATGAGGTTTAAAAAATCTGAAAACTTACCTTCTAGCAGCAAGCAATCTGTTAAACACTTGTAATAATCTCTAGAAGGGCTGACATCCAAGTCTAGATTCGCTAAATTTGAATCTAAATAATAAAGATTGGTGAAGGCATAATTTTCAATATGAATTGTTCTAATATACTCTTTATCTTCACTAGCATTTCTAGAAAAACTAGCAACAATCCCTTCTTTTATAATATAGAATTTCGAAATATTGTCGTGTTCTCCTTTTATTAAAGTTTCCCCTCTTTTAAACTTTTTAGTTTTTACGATATTTGAAAACTGATGAATGGCTTCATCTGATACGTTATTCATATAAAAACTACAGAATGAAGCAATTAAATCGCTTTCCATAATAATATTTTAATGTTAAGTTAGTTGTCTATCTACAATAGTCTTACCGTATCTAATAAAGTCAATGCATTAGGACCTTCCATAAAAAGTAGATCTAAGATTGATAAATTAGAAATAAACCCATGTTTGTCATCAAACATTTGGGTATAAGTGTCCATTTCTATTGATATACTACCACTCTTAGCAATTGAAAAATCCCTATAATCGCCCGCCAATGGAGTTATTTCATATTGATTTGTTCGTGAAAAATCTTGACTAATTTGTAAAGCATCCGTAACAAATAAATACGTATCAATATTTAAGTCAACTAAATATACATATTTTTTGTTGAAAATTTTAAAAATATCTTCTTCAAAAAATTCGAAGTATGGAGAAGATCTGTAAGCAGCTTTTAAAGATTTGAAATGTTGACTTTGCCAAGGAAAGTCATTTTCAACAAGTGTATCTTTTGTTTTTTTTCGTCCAACACTTGAACGATGTTTAATTGGAATGTTTAAAGAAAGTTTACCATTGGCTCCATATATATAACACCTATTTCTATAGGTTTGTTTCTGAAAATTATCTTCAAGTTCAAAAGTAATATTATCAGCTCTCGTAATAAATGCATACTGACTAATAGGTGAAAAATATGTAGGAATAAAAAGTGCCAAACGCTATGCTTTTTTCTTTTTAGGTTTAAATACAAAGAATAAAATTAGAATAGCAGAAATAATTCCAATCCAGAAATAAGATTTTGTTTCCCCATTACTAACTGTTGTAAACATTCTTTCCCAACGAATTCTTCCGGTTTCATTATCGCGACTAAACCATATCATTACTGGTTTACCAATAACATGATCAAAAGGAACATAACCCCACGCTCTCGCATCTAATGAGTTCTGACGGTTATCTCCCATCATCCAATAGTAATCTTGTTTAAAAGTATAGGTATCTGCTTTTTTACCGTTAATATAAATATCGTCGTTTAAAATGGTCAAATCATTCTTCTCATATTCACGAATAAGACGTTTGTAAAAAGGAATAGATTTATGATTTAAGGCCACAGTAACTCCTTTTTTAGGAATATAAATCGGACCAAAATTATCTACATTCCATTTATATAATGGGCTTTGTGGGAATAAATCTTCATTTTGATATCCTTTAGGAAGAATTCTTTTTGTAATACTTTTTACAATCGGGTTCTTAGCCATCAAAGCAGCTTCTTCATCTGTTAGGTTTAGATAATATTCACCTGTTTGTTGGTTGTATCTAATTTCATTTTTCCTAACATTATACCTTTTGTAAAATGCATCGCTAAGTTGTTGACCACCTGTATTTACAATATGATACCATTGCGGTTTTGCACTTTTAGGAAGAATAGAGCGTTTTCCATTAATAAAAATATAACCATCTCTAATCTCTAAACTATCTCCAGGTGCTCCAACACATCTCTTAACTAAGTTCGTTTTTTTATCAATAGGCTTGTAATATGTTCTGTCAGGATGAAAATCATTCATGTCTAACAAAGTATCTGCAGGTTGCCCAAAAACAACAATATCGTTTCGTTTAATTTTAGTTAACCCTGGAAGTCTTAAATAAGGTAATTGAAGTTTGTTAATTAAAGAAGTATTACGCTCTTCATAATTGTCGTTAAATAAGTATGATTTTGCCTTTAATCCTGGAATAGTATCGTGAATCATAGGTAAGGATACTGTAGACATTGGAACACGAGCTCCGTAGTGGAATTTACTTACAAACAAATAATCGCCAATAAGTAATGTTTTTTCTAAAGAAGAAGAAGGTATTACATATGGACGAATAAAGTAGTTATGTACTATTGTAGCAGCAATTACAGCAAAAGCAATAGAGCTAATCCATTCACCAGCTGCGCTAGGTGCTTTTAAACTTCTGTCTTTATCATAAACTGGTTCCGCAAAATAATTAATATAGTAGATATAAAAACCTAAAGTTACAATTGCCAATATACTGTCTTTGGTAGTTTTAAAACCAAAACTTCTACAAGTTTCAATCCATACTACTGGGAACATAATTAAATTAACTATTGGAACGAATAGTAATAAAATCCACCATTTTGGTCTTTTAATAATAGACATTAAAACTACAGCATTATATACCGGTATTAAAGCTTCCCAAGCTTTTCTACCAGCAGCTTTATATAATTTCCATGTTCCTAAAAAATGAATTACTTGTACTACTAAAAATAGTATAAACCAACCAGTCAATGACATAATTTCTTTAGTTTAATTTTTTATAAATAGATAAGACGCGTGTTGGTCTTAATCGTTATCAATTTTTTGTTTTTTAACCTATGTTTAACACATCTCTCATAGTGAACACACCTTGCTTGTCCTTTAACCATTCAGCAGCAATTACAGCTCCTAAAGCAAAGCCTTTTCTATTATGAGCGGTATGTTTAATTTCTATGCTATCTACTTCAGAATCGTATTGTATGGTATGTGTACCTGGCACTTCTGGTGTTCGAATAGCCTTTATAGGAATAATTTCATCAGATGATTTTCTGTCTAATTCCCATCCACTTTTATCGGTATTTCCAATAATTCCTTCCGCAAGTGTAATAGCAGTACCACTAGGAGCATCTAGCTTTTTAGTATGATGAATTTCTTCAATACTTATATCATATTGATTTTGCAATTTCATCATTTTAGCAAGTTGTCTGTTCAACTCAAAGAAAATGTTTACCCCTAAACTAAAATTAGAAGCATAGATAAATGCTCCTTTTTTAGTTTCACATAATTGAATAACATCGTCGTATTCATCTAACCAACCAGTGGTTCCAGATACAACAGGTACATTGTGTTCTATACAATTAGAAATGTTACCAAAAGCAGCTGTAGGAATACTAAAATCTATAGCAACATCTGCATCAGTAATTTGGTAAGTATCGTCTCCAGAGGTTTTAATAACAATTTCATGTCCTCTTTCTAGGGCAATTTTTTCTATTTCTTTACCCATTCTACCATAACCTAGTAAGGCTAATTTCATATTAAAAAGAATATTTAAGAGTTAAACCTACTTTAGGAGAGTTTTCAAAATAACTTCGATCAGGTATTGCTGAAGGACTTAAAGTAAGTGTATCAGAATCATCAAACTGAATTAAATGTGCAGTAACACTAGCTTCTACAATTTGTAATACATAAATTAAAACTGTAGTTAATAAAGATAAATCTCTATTTTGACGTAATTGACTTTGAGCACTTTCTAATCCAGCATCAGAAATTATTTGAGTACCATCTGGATTCGTAAATTCATCTGGTAAACCAGCTTTACGTCTTCTAAAAGCTGTTCTAACACGATCGTATTGATTACTATTATCAATATAAAAATAAATACTAGTTGCCATTCCTCCATAAATCAATGGTAATTGCCACCAATATCTGTTATTGTAAATTTGACCTGCACCAGGAAAAATAGCCGAATAAAATGCAGCTCTAGATGGCGACAAAGGATTGTAATCTACTTTTTGTAGTTGTGAAACTGTAATAGATCGTTTGGTAGTTTTTATCGAATCTTTTTGTTGCTGAGCAAAAATAGCAACAGTTGTAAAAAAGAAGGCAAAAACAAATATGTGAAAAGATCTTTTCAATTACTCTAATAATTTTTTGATGCGATTAAAGTCGTCAATAGATTTAAAAGGAATTGAAATTTTTCCTTTTCCTTTATTGTTAACAGTAACGTCAATTTTAGTGTCAAAAAAATCTGTAAGTCCTTTTAAACTACTAGAAATTTCAGCAGGTAGTGCTTTTTTCTTAGTGTCAGGTTTTGGGATTTTTCCAGTTTTTAAAACACGAACTAAATCTTCCGTTTGTCTAACAGATAATTTATCACGTAAAATTTTCTCGTAAATGTTTATCTGATCTGTTTCACTTTCAACATTAATAAGTGCTCTACCATGTCCCATAGAAATGAAACCATCTCTCATTCCAGTTTGGATGATAGGGTCTAATTTTAATAATCGTAAGTAATTTGTTACTGTAGAACGTTTTTTACCTACTCTAACACTTAACTCTTCTTGAGTTAACTTAATTTCATCAATTAATCGTTGGTATGATAAAGCTACTTCAATAGGATCAAGATTTTTACGTTGAATATTTTCAACTAATGCCATTTCTAGCATTTCCTGATCATTAGCAATTCTAATATAAGCAGGTACAGTTTCCTTACCAATTAATTTAGAAGCTCTAAATCTTCGCTCTCCAGAAACAAGTTGAAATTTGTCTTCTGCTAACTTTCGAACAGTAATAGGTTGAATAACCCCTAATTCTCTAATAGAAGCTGCTAATTCATTTAACGCTTCTTCATCGAAATAAGTACGTGGTTGGAAAGGATTTACCTCAATTAATTTTAAATCAATTTCAATAATACTCCCAACAACTTTGTCAGCATTTTCATCAGATGCTGAATTTACTTCTGCAGTTTCTTTTAACAAAGCAGATAATCCTCTTCCTAAAGCTTGCTTCCTTGTTGCTTTTGCCATTGTATCTTAATTCTTATTAATAATTTCGTTCGCTAAGTTAATATAATTCACAGCACCTTTACTTGTAGCATCGTATGAAATAATGCTTTCTCCATAACTTGGTGCTTCACTTAATCGAATATTTCTGTGTACTACTGTGTCAAATACCATAGAGCTAAAATGCTTTCTAACTTCGTCTACTACTTGGTTAGATAAACGTAAACGAGCATCGTACATTGTTAGTAATAAACCTTCAATTTCTAACTCTTTGTTATGAATCTTTTGTACACTTTTTATTGTGTTTAATAACTTACCTAAACCTTCAAGTGCAAAATATTCACATTGAATAGGAATAATTACAGAATTAGCGGCAACTAAAGAGTTTAATGTAATTAAACCTAAAGAAGGAGCACAATCTATTAATACGTAATCATATTCTTCAGTAAGTTCGCTTAATGCTTTTTTAAGCATGTATTCACGTTCTAATTTATCTACCAATTCAATTTCAATGGCAACTAAATCAATATGGGCAGGAATTAAATCTACATTTGGGGATTCTGTTTTTATAATAGTGTCTTTAACAGAAGATGTATGCTCTAATACCTGATACGTACCAAACTCAACAGTTTCTACGTCTATACCTAATCCAGAGGTAGCATTTGCCTGAGGATCTGCATCAATTAACAAAACTTTCTTTTCTAGCACTCCCAGAGCAGCTGCTAAGTTTACTGAAGTAGTTGTTTTACCTACTCCACCTTTTTGATTTGCAATTGCTATAATTTTTCCCATACTTTTTATGTATTTACAGAACGTAAAAATACAATTATTTATGACTTATTAAAGTTTAAAATATTAACAAAAAAAGTTAAATCAAAAAGCACATGACTTCACTGGTTTTTTTCTGAGTGTTTTTCCTTTCTATAAACTAGGACTAATCATTACATCTTCATTGTGTTCGCTATTTATGTTTGCAGTGTTCTTTTAAAAGAAAAAGAAAGGAATTGATCAGCCTTTACCAACGCGGAAACCGAAAAGCGTATGAGTAGGTAACATCATTTTAAATTTAACAACAATGAAAAACTTTAAAACAAAATTAGTAACTACTTTATCAATTGTAGGATTTTTTACAATGTCATTATTTTTTAATTCTTGCTCAGATGAATCTGTTGCACAAGTAGAAGAAAATAGTATTCAAGAAGAATTAGGAAAATTTCAAAAAGAATTAAAAATCTTTGATGAGAATCAGGAAAACTCTGTTGTAGTACTCATAGGATCAGATGATCAATCGGTACTTAACATGTGGACTGCAAAGAATTTTAATTTGAAACTTATTGATAAAAATCAATCATTAGAAGATGTTTATGCTACAGATCAAGATGAAAGTAGAGCAAATAATTATAATGAAGATGATTCTGATGAAGTAGCTGCTGAAATTTCTTACACAATTCTTAGTAAGCAAATAAATGCAGGAAATAAAAGAATTATTTTAGAAGAAGTACCTCCGTATAATGAAGACATGAGAGGGTGGTCTTATTCTACTCATTATAGTGTTGCAGATACTTCGTCAGATCATACAGTAACCGTAAATGTTTTTGGGCGTAATGCATGGAAAAGAGGTTATTATGGAGTACAGTATAAAAGATATTCTTACAGTGGTTGGAGTACAATAGTGAGTGAGTGGAAGCGAATTAAAAATAATGAAACTGCTTCTCATACAGAAACTCCTTGTTATAGAATGAAAGCTAGAAGAAAATATAAAGGAACTAATAATTCAGTAATCATTGAAATTGAAGAATAAGAATAGAAAGACAGAAAAACAGGCGATTATATTTCGCCTGTTTTTGTTTTGTTGCACGTTGTTTGGAGTACAAGAAATAATTAATGCTCAAAACTTTGAAAAAATTCAATTTTATGAAGCATTAAAGGTTTTAGAAAAAGTAGAAAAAACTCCAAAATCTCCAGTAATAGCAATTATTGATGGAGCTGTTAGGAAGGAATTGTTCTCAGAAACTGTTTTTTGGACAAATATTCATGAAATTCCAAATAATAATATTGATGATGATGGAAATGGGTATGTAGATGATTATGAAGGTTGGAATTTTTCTAACGATACAAACGATGTAATAAATAATGGGTTAGGAGATTGGCATGGAACACCAGTTTTTAGTTTAGTAAATAGATTGGTGTCTAGTGCACAAAAAATTAAACTAATGAATCTAGTAAAAGGAGATAAGATTGATGAAGTTTTAGAGTCTCTGCGTTATGTCTTATCTATGCGGAAAAAGTATAATGAAACTGGAGGAAAAGAAGGTGCATTTATTGTAGCTGTAAATTGTTCTTGGGGTAAGAATATGCTATGGGCTGCTGATTTTCCTGAATGGTGCAGTATTTATAATGAGTTAGGAGAACAAGGTGTACTAGTAGTTTCTTCTGTACCTAATAATAACATCAATGTAGATGAAGTAGGAGATATGCCTTCGACATGTAGGAGTGAATATTTACTAACCGTAACTAATGTTAACAAACTAGATGAAAAAGTAGTAGAAGCTGCATATGGTAGCTATTCTGTAGATATTGCAGCACCTGGTGATCGAAGCGTTACATTGCTAAATTCAGGTGAATATGGAGTTTTTGGAGGGACTTCTGCAGCTGCGCCTTATGTGAGTGGTACAATTGGACTTTTATATACAGTTTTTATTGAGCAATTTCAAAATGATATCATAGAAAGACCACAAGAAACAGCATTGTTAATAAAACAACTCATTTTAGAAGGAAGCGACAAAAGTGTTTCATTAGAAAACATAATAACTTCAGAAGGCAGATTAAACGTGTTTAAAAGCGTAAAATTATTATTAGATGAATATGGAGAAAATGAAAAATATGAAGCTGTTTTTAGTGATTTAAATATTCAGAAAATATATCCCAACCCAGTTAAAAACAATTGTAAGCTTTTAATTGAATCAGATAGGAGTGAAGAGGTAAGTATTTCAATAATTGATATAAACGGATTAATAGTGGAAACGTTTAGTGATTTTACAATTAAAGGAATAAAGGAAGTACTAATAAATTTGGCAGATTTTCAACTTAGTAGAGGAATTTATTTTTTACAGGTAAGAAATGAATCAAATCTTTACGATACAACTAAAATGATTGTAAAATAAAAAACACAGCCTTTTAAAAGCTGTGTTTTACTATTATATTTTATAAAATGTTTATGCTATCCGTTTAACATTACTGGCATAACTAACATTGTTACGTGTTCTCCATCTTCAGTTCCATCTATAGGAGTTAAGATTCCCGCTCTATTTGGTAAACTCATCTCTAGTTGAACATCGTTAGCATTTAAATTGTTTAACATCTCACTAAGGAAACGAGAGTTGAAACCAATTTGCATGTCATCTCCTTGGTAATCACAGCTTAAACGCTCATCTGCCTTGTTGGCATAATCTAAATCTTCAGCTGAAATATTTAATTCAGTACCCGCCATTTTTAAACGAATTTGGTGTGTAGTCTTACTAGAGAAGATCGATACACGGCGTACTGAGTTTAAGAAAGAAGCTCTATCTACAGTTAATTTATTAGGGTTTTCCTTTGGAATTACAGCTTCGTAATTTGGATACTTTCCATCAATTAAACGACAAACTAAAACTACATTATCAAAAGTAAACTTAGCATTAGTATCGTTATATTCAACTAAAACATTGTCTTCAACTCCACCTAAAATACCCTTTAGCAAGTTAAGTGGTTTTTTAGGCATAATGAATTCTGCAGACTTATCAGCAGAAACATCTGTTCTAGTATATTTTACTAATTTATGTGCATCTGTAGCTACAAATGTTAATTCTTTAGAATTGAACTGGAAAAACACTCCACTCATCACAGGTCTTAAATCATCATTACCAGCAGCAAAAATCGTTTTCGAAATAGCTGTAGATAAAACATGCGCAGGAATCTCTGTACTTGTAGGTGAAGGAAGTTCAATGGCTTTTGGAAACTCATCCCCATTATAAAAAGCCATGTCATATTTACCTTGTTCAGAACTTATTTCTATAGTATTCTCTCCTTCAGTCTTAAAAGTTAAAGGCTGATCTGGAAATGTTTTCAAGGTATCTAATAATAATCTAGCATTAATAGCTATAGATCCAGTATCGGTACTTTCAACATTAACAATTGCGCTCATGGTTGTCTCCAAGTCAGAAGCAGAAGCTTTTAATTCGTTTTCAGATAATTCAAATAAGAAATTATCTAAGATTGGTAACGTATTATTACTATTAATAACCCCACCTAAAACCTGCAATTGTTTTAATAAATGTGAGCTAGATACAATAAATTTCATTTGTTCTTTCTAAAGTAGTTTGTTGTACAAAGATATTCTATTCAATCAATTTTTAAAATTAATTTATCAACACTTTTGTACTTTTTGTTTATTAGTTAAATAAATAATTGATTTGTATTCCGCCATAGAAATTATGTCGTGATACATTTTCGCTTTCTAATTTTTTGGTATGATGTACTATCATATATTTAAAATTAAATCTGTTTGTGGTAAACCAAAAACCAACTTCAGTCGTTAATACTAAAGGTCTTACATCATAAGTAATAATACTGTTGTCGTTCAAAAAACTTCCTTCAATTGTAGCATCATATAAGGTGTATCTTAGCATCGGATTAATGTAAAAAAACAGCTCTTTTTCATTGTTAGTTTCAGTAGCGTCATTGTTTAAATTACTATTAAAAGCAACAGAATTTGCTGCTTTTTGTAGAGGTTTTATACCAATTCTACCATGAAAACCTGTTGAAACATCAGTAAAAACCGTTCCTAAAGTGGCCTCATTCTTCCAATTTAAATCAAAATATTTATTAGAAGATGCAGTAAGTTCCTTAAGATATTCTGCTTTAAAATTGAGAGCAAAAGCATCTTTAATTTGGTATTTCCATCCAGTTGCTGGAGCAAAACCATAAATATTATGAACAAACTCCATAGATTCTTCTCCAAAAGCGGAGGGACCAATAACACCTATTTCTCCTGAAAGTCCGAAGTAAGTATTGTTTTTATAGAAATTTCGAAAGCCAAAACCGGCGTATAAATAAGCTGCAAAAGGTCTGTCATGCTCGCGAATATCTCGGACGTTTGCTTTAAAAGGACTATACATGCGTTGTCCTAATTGTATTGAATAGATTTTTTTGAGTTGATCTTCAGAAGCTTTTTTACTCATATAATTATATGATAAGAAAACTCCATTTGTATAGTATCTATCTTGAGATGTAGATATGTATAAATCGTTGTCATTTATAATATTAAATGAGCTGCTATATTTCACTTGAGAAATACAATTTAAAGCATTGATAAATAACAATGTTAGTAAAAAACTTTTTTTCATAAACAAAATGTACCGTCTAAAGATAGTGAAATAACAAAAAAATAATAAGATTCTTACTAAGAATTTATACTTTAGTAATTCATTAACACACTATGAAGGATACGCCTAGATTAACCATTCAAGACTTTGAGGAAATTAAAAGCAATGAAGAGTTGTTAGCTTTAATAGCAGAAAAAGAAATCCCTTTTAAAAAAGTAGAAAAAGATTTGATTTACGAGCAGGAGCTAAGATGTTTGCAGATTGAATTGGTAAAACTACAACAATGGATTGCTAAAAATAACAAAAGAGTAGCTGTTATTTTTGAAGGTAGAGATGCTGCTGGTAAGGGAGGAAATATCAGGCGTTTTATGGAGCATTTAAATCCACGTTCTTCTCGTTTGGTTGCTTTAAATAAACCAACTGAAGTAGAAAGAGGGCAGTGGTATTTTCAACGTTATATTAAAGAACTACCAAATCCAGGTGAAATTGTGTTTTTTGATAGAAGTTGGTATAATAGAGCGGTAGTAGAGCCAGTAATGGGCTTTTGTACAGAAGCGCAATACCGAAAGTTTTTAGTGCAGGTTCCTGAGTTTGAACACATGCTATATGAAGATGGGATTTTAGTAATAAAGTTTTGGTTATCAATTTCAAAAAAAGAACAATTAAAACGTTTTGAGGCACGAAAAGGAAATCCTTTAAAACATTGGAAATTTAGTCCAGTAGATAAAAAAGGGCAAGAGTTATGGGACAGATACACCTATTATAAAGGAGAGATGTTTACAAATACACATACAACATACTGTCCTTGGACAATTATTAAAACGAACAGAAAAAAGACGGCTAGATTAGAAGCGATAAGACATGTACTGTCTAAATTCGATTATGATGGAAAAGAAGATGCTATGATTAATTTAAATCCAGATCCTAATGTAGTAATGCGTTATTTCAGATCTGTAAAACAAAACGATTAAAATGACTGTAAATAATATGAATCCTCACAATACGGAATTTAAATTGACAGAGCAGGATGCAGAAAAGCTTAATTCTAAAGAAGGTTTATTAGCAATGCTTTCTAGAGAGCCATATAATGTAGAAAGAGCATTACGTTATGTTAACTATTTGCAGAAATTAGAAAAACTTCAAGTAGAATTAATTAGACTACAAACTTGGGCGATAGAAAACAATGAACGAATTATAATATTGTTCGAAGGGCGTGATGCAGCTGGTAAAGGTGGTGCTATTCGTAGGATTACAGAAAGAATTAATCCTAGACATATGAGAATTGTAGCGTTACCCAAACCTAGTGAAGAACAAACTACGCAATGGTATTTTCAACGTTATGTAGAACAGTTCCCAAAAGCAGGAGAGTTAGTGTTATTTGATAGGAGCTGGTATAATAGAGCTGTAGTAGAGCCTGTAAATGGATTCTGTACAGAAGAAGAGTATAAGGTTTTTATGAAACAGGTAAATGGTTTCGAAAAAATGATCTTACAATCTGGGATTCGTTTGGTAAAAATTTACATGTCTATTTCTAAAAAAGAGCAGCAAAAGCGTTTTGATGAAATAAAAAATGATCCATTAAAACAATGGAAAATGACAGCTGTAGATGAAAGAGCACAAGAGTTATGGGACGATTATACAGCCTATAAAAAGAAAATGTTTAAGAAAACAAACACAGAACTATCACCTTGGAAAATAATTAGAGCTAATAGAAAAACTGAGGCTCGAATTACATGTATAGAGCATATTTTGGACAGTATTCCTTACGATAAATCAATAGAGATTTAAGAATTAGTATAAGAAAATAGAAAATTAAATTGCTGTATTTTCTTCATCAAGAAGCCTTTTTACTTCTTCAAAAATTACGAATAATTCTCCAGCAATTTGTTTACTGGTTGTCAGATATTTTTCGCTTTGAGATTCTGTATTGTCTGCAAGTTTAGGGTCTACATATGGCAAATGAAAACGATGAATTGCATCAGGAATAAAAGGGCAATTTTCATCAGCGCTATCACAAGTAGTAATTGCTATATATGGATAGCTATTATTCTCATCATCATATGTTTTAGAAAAACCTAAGATCGAATCTTTAGAACCAGCAAAAGAGATTAAATAACGAGGGTTTTGATGCGAGAAATCATCAACATTAAATTCAAATCCTGTTTTTTGCAAAGACTTCACTGTGTTACGATGAAAAGTAGTAACTTCAGTACCACCAGAAAAAGGAAAAAGATTTTTTAATTGAAAATAATTAATTGCGTAAAAAGCCCAAACTTGCGCCATTTGACTACGACGTGAATTATGAGTACAAATAAAATTTAAATTAATTTTATCACGATCTTCAAACTCTTCAATAATAGTATCTGAAATAGAGAATAGTAGCTCTTTTCTTTCTTCTGTAAGAACTATATCGTTCTTTGCATTTTCAAAAAAATCTTTAGTGGTAGTATAACTGTTTTTTATCATTATAATTTTTACGCTTGTTAACCGGGGGTTTAGTGTATTTTTGTACAATAATTAATTAGTGCAAAATTAAGGAACTAAAAAGGTATCTATTTTTAAGATAAGGTTAAGTATGTGTTTAGAAATCGGTAATAAAGTAGCTGTTTTAGATGATGTTGTTGAAGGAATCGTAATAAAAATCGAAAAGAATAACATATTAATCAAGACTAGTGATGATATGGAATTGTGGTTTTTTTCATCAGAATTGGTGAAAATAGGAGTAGACCAAGGTGAATTATTAAAAACTACAAAAGTTTCATCTCAATTATTAAAAAGTAAAATTCAAGTAGAGAAAAAAACGAAAAAAAATACCTTTAAAAAACGAAAGAACGAAATTGTAATGGAAGTGGATTTGCATGCAGAAAAGCTAGTGAAATCGACAAAAGGACTTGATAATTATGATATTCTATCGATACAATTAGAAACGGCAAAAAGAAAATTAGAATACTGTATAGAAAAGAAAATTTCAAAAATAGTTTTTATACATGGAGTTGGAGAAGGAGTTTTAAAAGCCGAACTACAATATTTGTTTAATAAATACCCTGTAGAATATCAAGATGCTTCTTATCAAAAATATGGTATGGGAGCAACAGAAGTATATGTTTTTCAAAATTCTTAATAGTACCTTTGCCTAATAAAGAAATGGATATGAAAACAATTTATTTTGATAATGCTGCTACTACACCAATGCTTTCAGAAGTTATAACAGTAATGCAAGAAGCAATGGAGACAAACTACGGTAACCCATCTTCTACACATCAAATGGGAAGAAAGGCTAAAGTGGTAGTAGAAACTGCAAGAAAAAAAATAGCTAAACAGTTAAAAGTTACAGCAAAAGAAATTGTTTTTGTGTCTAGTGGAACTGAAGGAAATAATCTGATACTCAATAATGCGGTTAAAAACCTTAATATTGAAAGAATTGTTACTACAAAAATAGAACATCATGCAGTTTTAAATGTTGTAGAAAACCTTAGAAGTGAACATGGAATCGAAATTGTATACCTTCCTGTAAACAAAAATGGAGAAGTAGATATAGAAGTACTTAAATTGGTTTTGTTAGAAAATGACAAAAAAACGATGGTAAGTTTAATGATGGTGAATAATGAGATAGGTAATATTTTACCTGTCAAAGAAGTCTCAGAAATTTGTCAAGAAAGCAAAGCGTTATTGCATACAGATGCTGTGCAGGCTGTGGGGCATATAGATATCAATCTGGAAAAATATCCTGTTGACTTTTTAGTAGCGAGTGCTCATAAATTTCATGGGCCTAAAGGAATAGGTTTTGTATATTTTAATGATAAACATATTGTTAAGCCTATGTTACTTGGAGGAAATCAAGAAAAAGGTATACGATCAAGTACTGAAAATGTACATGGAATTTTGGGGATGGAAAAAGCCTTGGAAATGTCATTGCAAAATTTAGAGACTAATAAAGAGTACGTATTAAGTCTCAAAAAGTATTTTTGCGAGAAATTGAAAGAAGTGTTTCAAGATGTATCATTTAATGGAAATTCTTCAGATGCTGAAAAATCAAGCCCTTATATTTTGAATGTACGTTTTCCGATTTCTGATAAAATGCTGTTGTTCAATTTAGATTTGTCAGGTGTAATGGCTTCAAGTGGTAGTGCTTGTCAAAGTGGAGGGAAAAAAGTTTCGCATGTTTTAAAAGAAATGCTAGATGAAGATGAATTAAATAAAACTTCAATACGATTTTCATTCAGTAAATTTTCTACGAAAGAACAGGTAGAAACCGTGATAGATAAAATTAAACTTCTATTAAAAAAATAAATTGTTTTAAAAGAGTTTCGTAAAAGTAACTTAAAATGAATTATAGCAACTTCGTTAGGTTTTACAATGATTTAATATTATGCTGTATTTTCTTTGTATTCCTTAATATTACTATTACTTACTGGGGATAAACACTATTTGTGTGAAAAAGAAGAAGGAAATATTTTTAATTAACATACTTTAACAAAAAAAAATATATATATTTGTTAAGGTTACGTTCCCCCGTTATCAGGAAGTTTTGTATAACTTGCTCGATATGGGTTCTTTAGCTTTGAATGTCTGAGACAGGGAATGTAAGTTATTTTTATTTTATACTTCACGTCAACTTTTTAATCTAACATCCATATTTTTTTGAGTATCTAATTGTATTAGTTTCTGATAGCTACCAATGGGAACGTTATAGGGGATAAGTTTTCAACATTTAAAAGTTATCATTATATGGGGGACTTTTACAATTTTAAAGTAAGACTGATTTTGTTGGTCTTACTTGCATCTTTTTTTAATGTTTTATCACAAGAATATCCTATTTCAGGAAGTGATCAAACAGTATGTAGTGGGGTTTTTGTTGATTCGGGGGGATCTACAGGTGATTATGGAATAAATGAAAACCATAATTTTACATTAACTTCTGCTACGGGGGGGAATTTAGTAGTGGATTTTACTTCTTTTTTAGTGGAGAATAACCTAGACTGCTTTTTTGATAGATTAGAGATATACAATGGAAATACAGCAGTAGCAGCAAACTTAATTGGTATTTATTGTGGAGGTAGTCCACCTGGAACAATAATATCTTCTGGGGCGCAATTACATTTCGTTTTTGCATCAGATAACTTATTCTCTTCAGGAGGATGGGAGGCAACTATTTCTTGCTTGTCAGAAGAGCCTATTTTACATGAAATTCCAAATTGTGGGGGAACAGTATATGAATTGAATTGGGACACAAGTTCGCCAAATGGTGTAAATGAATTTGATTGGACGCCAGATGGGGCTTTAACAAATACATTTACAAATGTAGATGGGTCAGGTGTGAATATTACACACACTTTTTCGGGAGAAACAGGAAGTTTAGAGGAATGGAATTTTGCAGGGGGACCTGATACGCCAGATGTTGCGACTGATGCTTCAGGAAGTACTACAAATGAAGTTTTACAGTTTTTTACAACAGGTTTTACAGCAGGAGGAAACATAACGCAAACTATTAGTTTTAGTTCTAATGTTTATTCATTTGGATTTGATTTGTATCATATTAATGGTTTAGGAGCTAATGGAGATTCATTTACAATAACAGCTTTAGATGGTGATGGTAATACAATTTTTCCTACATTCACGAATTCGGCTACACCGTCTTATACCTCCGATAATAGCACAGGTATAGTCAATGCAACAGGAGGTTCTACTACCGGAGATAACGATCAAGTAGGGGTAAATTTTCAAGATGTAGATGGAATTGCTAGTATTACAATTGTATGGGAAGATTGTACAACTTGTTCTAGTGGGAATGTTCATGGTTCAGGTATTGGAAGCTTTGACTTTTGTACTGATTTCATTCCTGAAGCAAATAATGATGTGGCTACTGTTTTGGAAGATAATACAATAGATATAGCAGTAGTAAGCAATGATGATTTTGGAGGTGATGGTCCGAGTAGTACAGACATTACAATTACTTCAGGC
>NZ_CAZEFZ010000077.1:0-196648 GCF_964511145.1 Tenacibaculum amylolyticum | reverse complement strand
TCAAATTACATCAATTGATATAAGTGGTTTGGCGGATGGAACCATTACTCTTAGTGTTACGCTTACGGATGTAAATGGAAATGCTGGAGCGGCAGCTACGGATACAGAAACTAAGGAAACAGTAGCTCCAACAGGATATTCTGTAGTTATAGATCAATCTCCTATTAATGCTTTGAATGATGATTCGGTAAGTTTCACTTTTGCTGATGCTGAAGCTGGAGCAAGTTATAATTATGCTTTTACTTCAAGCGGGGCGCCAGGTTCTGTTACAGGATCAGGTACTATTGCAACAGCTACAGACCAAATTACATCAATTGATATAAGTGGTTTGGCAGATGGAACCATTACTCTTAGTGTTACGCTTACAGATGTGAATGGAAATGCTGGAGCGGCAGCTACGGATACAGAAACTAAGGAAACAGTAGCTATTACTTGGACAGGAACTACAAATAATGACTGGAATACAGCTTCGAACTGGAATACTAATAGCGTTCCAGTGGCAAGTTCTGAAGTTACAATTCCTAATGGTATCACAAACTATCCAACGATTTCTTCATCAGTAACAGTAAACTCTATTAGTATTGCTTCAGGAGCTTCTTTAATTGCGAATGCTTCTGTTACAGGTACTACTACCTATACAAGAAACTTACCTACAACAAACTGGTATTTAGTTTCTTCACCGGTTTCTGGAGAAACACAACAAGATGTAATTGCTAATCATACATTTGCTACTGGTACTGGAAGCAATATTGGTATTGGAGCCTTTACAAATAATGGTCCTAATCCATGGATTTATGCAACAAACGCTACAACAGGGCCTTTAGTACCTGGAGCTGGAGTATCAATGAAATTAGCTACAGCTGGTGATGTTTCTATTACTGGAACTGTAAATACTTCAAATGTGAGTTTTCCTATTGCTACAGGTAGTAGAAATAACTTTAATCTAATCGGTAATCCATTTACTTCTTTTGTTAGTTCAAGTACTTTTGCTACAGCTAATACTGGGCTATTAAGTGAAGAAACTGTATGGTTATGGGATGGTTCTCAATATGTAACTTACAATGCTGCAGCTCCAATTCAGATAGCTCCAGCACAAGGTTTCTTTGTAGAAGCGAGTGGTTCAGGAAATGTTACATTTTCTACAGCGAATCAAAGTCATCAAGGTTCAGATACATTCATGAGACCAACTCCAAAACCTTCATTTGAATTATTTATAGAAAATGATTCTGATAAACAATCTACAAAAGTATTTTTTGTAAATGGAAAAACAACTGGTTTTGATAATGGATACGATTCTAAAATATTTGGAGGAATCACACAAAACTTTGCAGTATTCACACAGTTAGTTACTAACGATAATGGTAATAAGTTAGCTATTCAAACACTACCTAATTCAGACTTTGAAACAATGGTAATACCTGTTGGAGTAATTGCAGAGACTGGTAAACAAATTACATTCTCTGTTGCTACTCAAAATCTACCTAATGGTGTCGAAATTTACTTAGAAGATCGAGTTAATAACACTTTTATTAATCTTTCAGAAGAAACACATAACGTAACTCTTAGAAATGAGAATAATGGTATTGGACGATTCTATATTCATACTACTTCAGAAAGATTAGGAACAAATGACATAACAACACTAGATAATGTTAGTATTTATAAATCGGAAACAAAAGAAATAACAATTGCTGGTTTACAAGCTGAAGCAACTGTAAAAGTATTTTCGTTACTAGGTAAAGAAGTTATTACAACAGAAATCAATTCAAACGGAATAAGCACTATTCCTTTACCGATCTTATCAACTGGAATTTACATAGTAAGATTAAGTTCTAACTTAGGAAACATGACTAAGAAAATTGTTATTGACTAAATCTAACCTAGCAACTATTTATCATGAAAAAAGATATTAAAAACACAAAAGAGGCAAAAGAGATTACTCGTAAAGAAGCTCTTAAGAAAATTGGAAACTATGGTAAGTATACTGCATTAACTGCACTAGGAACTTACTTAATCTTAAACCCAAAGAAAGCACAAGCTGCTTCTCCAGAACCACCTGGAGATGGTTTTTAAGAAACAATAACAAATAGTATATAAAGGGCTGAAAATAATATTTTCAGCCTTTTTCTTTAACAAATTGTTAACAATTCACGAAAACGTTACCTATAAACCTTAATAAATCCTTATTTTTTCCTAATTTACTGGCCTATAATATCATAAAAACTAAAAATGAGAAAACATTACTTTTTAATCTTTTTAACTATCATGTTAATATATTCAGTGAAGGCTAATGCTCAATTAGCCGTATGGGATTTTACTGGAGATGTATTAACGGCATCTTCTTCAGATGCAAATGTAACAGCATCCGATGCTACTCATATGGGCTTAACTTCTACTACAAGTTTTTTTACTTGTAATGGAGATGCTTGGTCTCCTAGCTCATGGAGTACTTCAGGTAGTGTAAACACAGCAGATGATTATGCTGAATATACTATAACTGCAAATGCAGGTTTTAATCTGTCTGTTACAGGTTTTACTTTCTTTTCTAGAAGATCATCTAGTGGACCTGCAGACTTTAGTATTAGATCATCTAATGATTCTTATGCTTCTGATCTATTAACAGGTACTGTAACAACTTCTTGTAGCGCCAAAGGAGGTAATTTTGCCTCTCCTATTTCTGTTACTGCTGGAAATTCTTTAACAATTAGAATTTATGGTTATAACGCTACTGGTACAGGAAATATGAGAATGGATGATGTTACTATTACCGGAACATCAAGCTCAGCATCAAGCAACCCTACTGTTTCATTTGATAATGCTTCTAGTTCAATTAATGAAACAGATGCAACTGTTAATACATTAATTCCAGTTACATTTACCAATTATGCTGCTGATGTTACAGTTAGTGTAACCATAGATGGCAGTAGTACAGCAGAAGCTGGTGATTATACATTAAATACTAACTCATTAACATTTTCTGGTAATGGAAGTCAAAACATTTCTTTAGATATTAATGATGATGTAGACATGGATAACGAAACTGTAGTTTTAAATATTGCTGTAACTTCTGGTGTAGCAGATTTAGCTACTTCTCAGCATACAGTAACTATTACTGATGATGATTTACCTGAAATTATTATTTCAGAAATCATGTATAACTCTCCTAGTACAGATGATGAATGGATAGAAATTTTAAATAACAGCGGAGCTGCAGTAGATCTTACTAACTGGACTATGGAGTATGCTGGTGGAACATTTACTTTTCCTGCAACTTCAATTAATAATGGGCAATACATTGTAATTGCTGTTGGTAGTAATGGAGATGGTACTTTTAACAATGATGCTCCATTTACTCCAGATTTTAATAATTTAGGTGTAGCTGATAATAACAATGTTAAAGATACTAATGACACCAACAATCTGGGGAATTCATCTGGAACAATCACTTTAAAAAATAGTGCTGGTAATACAGTTGATACAGTTACCTATGATGATGGTGATGCTATTAGTACTGATGGTTCTGGAAACACTTATGAAATAGTTAATTTATCTCTTGATAATGCCTCTACAAGCTCAAATTGGCAAGCTAGTGTTATTTTAGGAGGATCTCCTAAAAAAGAAAGCGGAGCTGTTTGGTCTGGTATAACTAATAATAATTGGTCTACAGCTTCAAACTGGAATGCTGGGATTGTTCCTGCTAATACTACAGATATTTTAATTCCAAATACAGGAGTTACAAACTACCCTACTATATCATCTAATGTAACCGCTAATTCAATAAGTATTGAATCTGGAGCTTCTTTAATTGCTAATGCTACTGTAACTGGCAATGTTACTTATACTAGGAATTTACCAACAGATAATTGGTATTTGGTGGGAGCACCTGTTGATGGGCAGAGTATTGCTGGTTTTGTTGCTGCTCATAATCTTGCCACTGGTTCTGTTAATGGAGGAAATACAAATTTAGGTTTTTCTCAATATGATAATGACTCTGGATGGGTATACATAACAGATAATACAGTGCTAAGTAATAACCTTCCTTCTGGTTTAGGAATTGCTATAAAATTAGCCGCTGCAGGGAATATTTCTTTCACAGGTACTGTAAACACAGCAAACGTAACGCAACAAATAAAAAAAGGTACTAATAACAACTTTAACCTTCTTGCAAATCCATTTACTTCATATACAAACTCTGCAACATTAACTGCAGCGAATACAGCAATACTTAGCGAAGAAACTGTATGGTTATGGGATGGAACACAATATCTAACTTATAATAATGCAAGTCCTATTGAAGTAGCTCCTGCACAAGGATTTTTTGTAGAGGCTAATAATTCTATTAGTGGATCTGTAAACCTTACGTTTAGCGCAGCTAACCAAAGCCACCAAGGTTCTGATACATTTATGAGACAAACTCCTAGGCCTTCTTTTGAATTATTTGTAGAAAGTGATGCACAGAAAAGTGCTGCAAAAGTATTCTTTATAGATGGAAAAACAACTGGTTTTGATAATGGTTATGACTCTAAAGTCTTTGAAGGAATAGCACAAGATTTCGCCGTATTTACTCAATTATTAAGTAATAATGATGGAAGAAAACTAGCTATTCAAACATTACCAAATAACAACTTAGAAACTATGGTAATTCCTGTTGGTTTAATTGCTGAAGCTGGTAAAGAAATTACATTCTCAGTTGCTACAACGAATTTACATTCTGACCTTCAAGTATATTTAGAAGATAGAACAAATAATACATTTGTAAATCTTTCTGAAGGAAATCATACAATTACTACTAAATCTGTAGTAAATGGAACAGGGCAATACTATATTCACACTACTTCTGAAAGATTAAGTAATGATGATCTTACTCAAGATATAGCTAATGTGAATATTTATAAATCTTCAAATAATGAAATTACTATTGCAGGTTTACAAGCTAAAGCTAGCATAAAAGTATTCTCTATTTTAGGTGAAGAATTAGTTGCTACTAATATTAACTCTAATGGATTAAGTAAAATCACACTACCTAATTTATCTACAGGAGTATATATTGTAAAACTTAGTTCTTCTTTAGGAAATATTACTAAGAAAATCATTTTAGAATAAACGAATCCTCTACTACATTATGAAAAATAATAAATTAAATAAAGAAGAGATTACTAGAAAAGAAGCTCTTAAAAAAATAGGAAATTACGGTAAATATACTGCGTTAACAGCTTTAGGTACTTATTTACTTTTAAACCCTAAGAAAGCGCAAGCTGCTTCTCCAGAACCTCCAGGAGACGGTTTTTAAAAATATTTTTAATAATAAAAACAAAAGCTCTAAGAAAAATCTTAGAGCTTTTGTTATTTTCATATACACATACAAAAGGGTGTTTATCCCTTTTAAAAAATTTGTTAGATACGTAAAAATGAGCTAAATTGTATTCGTAATCATTTAATAAAGAAGAAGTTTACACTTTTCTTTACTTATCAGACCCCCGAAAGAATACACTTTATTCTTATATATCTATTACATAAACGTTGAATAAAAAAGACCCCCAATTATGACTAAACAATACCCATAAGTAAAATATCTTTTATACATTAAGAAAGCACCTCAACTTCGAAAACCATACATAATTCTCTTTGTCTATTAATAACTAATTTAAAAACTAGTAATCTTTCCTTACTTATCGAAAAAATTAGAGGTTAGCTATAAACACCATATTAAAACTTTGCGTTTTAATAAATACTCAGGCTATGTAACAACGTATAATCTTACGTTTGATATAATATTGTGAAACAATAATTTTTTTTTAAAAAACAACCCCGCAATTGTGTGACTTTGGCGAGTAAACAAATGCAGGGAATAGAATAGTCAATCCATAAAACTGACCATTATGATTAAAGAGTTTTTTTCTTTAAACATACATATTATGTTTAAGGAAGTACATCTGTATTACCTACGTTGTACTTCTATAAAAAATTCAAAACAACGTGTTTATAAAAGTACAGAAAAAAGAGTAATTAGTTGGACATTAAAATGTTTTTTTCCTGTAGCATATACTATAAAAAAGCTTTGTGTTACTAACACTAGTATACCTCAACAATATCGGTCTATTTTATTACTTTTCTTAATAGTACCTTTAATTTCTATTGGACAATCTGAAGTTGAACATCATCAACATTCACAACAAGAAATTAATACTTACATGAACTTGTACAAAAAGTTCATTCAAGAAAAGAAAGCACCATATAATCGTAGAACAATTACAATTCTTCCAGTAGTTTTACATATTGTAAGAAAAACAGATGGCACTACCGATTATAATTTAAATAATTTTTTGTCAAAAATCCCGCAAGGTTTTGCTACTATTAATAGATATATACTCCCACTACAAACACATTTTTACTTAGCTGAAATAAAATATATAAACTCAGATATTCTCTACGAGAATTCAGTTAATCGCTCTAACTATGAAGAGTTCTTAGATAACAACAGTACTAACTTTTTCATCATTAATGAAGGAGAAAACCTTTCTTCTTTTCCTAATTCAAATACAACTCCTAATGCTGTTTATTTTTCTAAAAATACATTTGGTAGTACAACAGATAATACAGAAGCAACGATTTTACATGAAATTGGCCATTATTTCGGCTTAGTACATACCAATACCAATACTGAATTTGGTAATGAATATCCTTTAGCTGAAAGTGTGGCCAGAGGTGGACCTCAATTAAATTGTACTAGTAGCGGTGATTATTTATGTAGTACTCCAGCAGATGCTTATGGTAGTCCAGACAGTACAGATAAATATGGAGCTACTTATTTTCCAGACAAAACAAATATCATGTCTTACTACGTAAACGAACGTGTTCAATTTACAGAGGAACAATATAATATTATGCAAAGTGCGATTGATTATCGTTTAAATGATAATCGATATGATATAGATGGATATGTTCAAGAAATTGATATAGCTACTCCAGAAATCACTTTTATAAATAACACTTCATTATACAACGAGTTATCTTGGACTAATGTTGATCATAATCTTGGTTATATAATAGAACGCTCTACTCAATCTGACACAAGTGGTTTTAGTCCTATAGCTGGGCTTACAAAAGACACTCAAGATTTCCAGGATAATGACATACAATCGAATACCAATTATTGGTATCGAGTAATTGCTGTAAATTCTAAAAATAACTATAGTACTCCTGAAAAAGTATTTGTAGGTGGTACTTATTGTAATCTTAAGAATACTTGTGATGGTTATGGATTTGTGCCAGATAAGATTACCTTGAGTAATACTCAAACAAACCTAATTGATCTCGATACTATTCCCTGTAGTAATAATGTTTCTGTTTTAGATTATTCTAATATCACATTAACATCTAATGATGATTTCACACTTCATATACAACAGTCTGAAAATGAAATATTTTTCTACAATTTATTTATTGATTTCAATATGGATGGTGACTTTGATGACACTGATGAATGGGTTATAAAAAATGAATTAAGCACAAATAATAATACTTTCGAAAGTAATTTCAACTTATATCAAAAAATTATACGACAAGGCACTACTTCTATGAGATTTGTAAGTAGTTTTTATAAAAACACTAATGGAATATACCCTTTAAAAAACGCCTGTACAATGGCATTAGGTTTTGCTCAAGATTTTAAAATTACTGTAAAACCCGAAAATGAAAATCAGAAAATCTTTTGGAATGGTAGTACAAATAATAATTGGTTTAATCCTTCTAATTGGTCTACAAATACAATACCGAGTAATAATGCTGATATTGTTATTCCTAACAGTTTAAATAACTACCCAACTGTAAACACTCCTATTACTGTAAATACACTTACTATAAACTCTGGCGCATCTATTATTCTAAATGAAGCAATAGAAGGAGATGTTACGTATAAAAAACAGCTAGAAAGAAATAACTGGTATTTAACAGCTTCTCCTGTAATGGGAGAAACCATTGAAAATATTATAGAAAATAGTGATCTGATAACTAGTACTGAAGGAAAATTAAGTTTTGCATATTTTGATAATACAAACAACAATTCATGGAATTATATATCAGATACCACTACTGGAAACATATCTATAGGAGCTGGATATTTAGTTAAATTAGCTTCAAATAATTATATTTCTTTTAATGGAACTTTAAATACAACAGACACAACATTTCTCATAAAAAAAGGTATAACATCTAATATGAATTTATTAGGTAATCCTTTTGCTGCCTATATCAATTCAACAACTTTTACAAGTGATAATACTACACATTTGAGCGAAGAAACAGTATGGGTATGGAATGGCAAAAATTATGAAGCACATAACTTAATGAATCCTATTGAAATAGAACCTTCTCAAGGTTTCTTTGTAGAAGCCTATCAAAATGGAAATGTTACATTTAATAGTGCAAATCAGCAGCATAAAACAAACGAAATGTTAGCCAAACCTACCGCTTCTTTTTCTTTTGAATTGATTGTAGATAATGAAACAGAACAACGAGCTACCAAGGTATTTTATGTTAATGGAACAACAACAGCATTTGATAATGGTTATGATTCTAAAATATTTGAAGATGACATACATAATACCCTTAATGTATTTACAAGTTTTGTGACTGATGATCAACAAAAAAAATTAGCGATTCAAACATTACCAGATACCGACTATGAAACAATGATTATTCCTATTGGTTTAATTGCCAATGCTAATGAGGAAATTAACTTCTCATTAAATACAGAAAACCTTCCGAACGATCTCAGTATTATGTTAGAAGATCGTTTAGCCAATAGGTTTATTGATATTCATGAAGAATTTTATTCAGTTACACTTAATGAAGTCTCAAATGGTACCGGACGATTTTATATTCATACAACAGCAAGATTAAGCAATGGAAGTACAGATGTACTTTCTGGAATCCATATTTATAAATCTGATTTCAAGCAAATTTCAATCACGGGGCTAGAAACAGATGCTAAAATAAAAGTATACTCTCTTTTAGGAGAGCAATTATTTAATACGAAGTTAAACCCAAAAAACAAACACACAATTGAACTACCGAATACAGCTTGTGGTATTTACTTAATAAAACTACAAACTGAAAAAGGTATAGGAGTTAAAAAGATTAAAATTTAAGGTATTTCTAGTATTAGAATACATCGTATACTATAATACCTTAAAAGAAGAAAGAAATACCCTTTATATTCTATTTAGGTTTCATATTTTTAACTCCAAATGAGAAATCTGTTAAGAAAACATATAGAAGGTAAATCGATTGTTTGGTTTTTAAAAAGTAATCAATATGTAGTTTTAGAAAATCTAACTGCAGATATCTTAATTGATATCGACAACAATGTTACTTTAGAACAAATTAGCTTAGCCTTAAGCGAACAAATTAATGTTCCTATTGAAGAAGGTTTACAGTTTGTTTCTAAAATAAAGAGAGAATTATTTGACCCCAATATTCAATTATCAGTAGCCTCTAAAGAAACAGTTTCTCAACAAAAAGAAACCTCTTTTGAGGTTACTAAGTTTTATACAATTAATGACCTTGTCTTTAGAGTAGATTTTCAATCAGAATTTGAAGTATATTTAATACATCCTAAGTTCTCTCATTTGGAAACATTGCCAACAGAACAAGTGGATCATATATATCAAGTTAGTACCAAGAATGATATTACATTTTTATACATAGATAATATATTTATTGATGCTTGGCACCGTAAAGAAATACATTATTTTCAAGGGAAATTTTCGATGCATATTGTTCAAAACATGCACAATAAACCAGAAAATGACTGGATGGGAGTTTTTCATGCTTCGGGTGTAGCTAATGATTCAAAATCATTATTATTACTAGGAGATTCGGGTAATGGTAAAAGTACTTCACTTGCTATTTTACAAGCTAATGGTTTAACTTGTTTAGCAGATGATTTTGTTCCTATAGGCATTCAACAACAACACGTTTATACATTTCCTTCTGCAATTTCAATAAAAAAAAACAGTTTAGAAACACTAATTCCTTTATATCCTGAGCTAACAAATACAGCTGAATTTCATTTTGAAAGATTAAAGAAAATTGTGCGATTCTTACCTCCAAAAACTATTGACTATAACTTACATTTACCTTGTAATGATTTAGTGTTTATTAAATATCAAAAAGATTCTGGTTTACAATTCAATTCCATCTCAAAACTGGAAGCTTTTCAAAAATTAGTTCCAGATTCGTGGATCTCTAAAAAGTTAAAAAATGTTGATGTATTTTTAAATTGGTTTTCTAATGTTAATTGCTATCAGTTAATATATTCAGAAAACGATAAAATGGTAAACACTGTTAAAAGTATTTTACAAAATGACTTATAAAGAAACTTTATTTTTTGTAGGAAAATGCCTCACCATAAATCATGAAGCACATAACAAGGAAATTGTAAAAGAACTATTAGAGTCTAATACTGTAGATTGGGATGCTGTGGTTAAAGTAAGCACAAGTCATTATGTATTTCCAGCGCTTTATTGTAATTTAAAACAAGCTGATTTTTTAAAGTATCTTCCTGAAGATTTAGTTGCTTATATGCAACATTTAACAGATTTGAATAGAGACCGTAACAAAGAAATTATAGCACAAGCTAAAGAACTCAACGAATTACTTTTAGCAAACAACATTACTCCTATTTTCTTAAAAGGCACTGGTAATCTTCTTTCTGGTTTATATAATGATATTGCAGAAAGAATGGTTGGAGATATTGATTTATTATTTTGTAATAACAGTATAGCTAACAAAGCTTTTGATTACTTAATAACAGATGGATATTATAAAATTTATGAAAACCATCCTAGATTTCATAGACATTTAAGTGGCCTAATAAAAGCTAAAAAAATTTCTAGAATAGAAATACACAAAGAAATGACAACGGATAAATATGCTACTCATTTCAATTATAATACTATCGTAAATAACATTTTTTCAAAAGATAACATTTCTTTTTTAGCTTATAAAGATCAACTTTCTCTTTCAATAATAGCAAAACAAATAAACGACGATGGTCAGTATTTTAATGATATTTCTTTAAGAAATGCTTATGATGTATTTCTATTAGCTCAAAAAGTCGACACAAAAGAAAGTATTTCTCGACTAAATTCTCAATTAGTAAAACCTTTAAATAATTTTTTAGCTTCAGCTTCACTAGTTCTTAACTCAAAAACAATAACCTATGTTTCAAACAAAACTTCTAAAACATATATAAATACTTTTCGTAAGCTCATTGAAAACAAAAGTTTCAGAGATAATCATAGAAAGAAATGGAAAAGACGAATATTTATTTCTATAAGACTTAATATTATATCAAAAGCCTTATATAAAAGAGAATATACTTATTGGTTATTAAAGCGGTTATTAAAAGGTCGTATTTAACCCCTACTACTTAAATCAAAGTCGCAAGCTCTTCAAAATTTAAGCCTCCATAGTTTCCAGAACTCATCAACAACAATGCTGTATTATCTAAATTCTGAGAAAATAAAAAGTTTTTAAACTCCTCAGGATTCGTATAAACAATTAAATCATCTCTATCAAAAGCCTTAAAAATTTCTTCTTCAGAAATTGCCTCTAGCTTTTTTATTTCCACAGCATGAGGGGAATAAAAAACAACTGCTTTATCAGCATATTTTAAAGTATTTTTATATTCTGATAAAAACGTGGTATTTAAACTGCTGTACGTATGTAATTCTAAGCAGGCTAACAAAGTTCTATTTTTATACTGCTCTTTTACTGCTTGTGTAGTTGCTGCTACTTTTGATGGCGAGTGTGCGAAATCTTTAAAAATTACAGTAGAATTATTTTCTGTTATTTTCTCTAATCTTTTGCTAGCTCCTTTAAAACTTGCTATGGCTTCGTAGAAATCATCTTCATCTATCCCCATATGCTGGCAAATCCATTTTGCTCCAGCAATATTTTGCAAATTATGCTTTCCAAAAACTTCTAAAGGCATCTCACCTTCTGGCGTATCTAAATACGTAGTTCCATTATCAATAAAATAAGATGGTGTATTGTATGGGTATTTCTTTATTGAATTTGTTGAACTTTCTACAATACGTTTTACTACTTCATCTTCTTCATTATAAACCATCATACCACCATGAACAAGTGAATCCGTAAAAATTTCAAATTGTTTTACATATTCCTCAAAAGTTGGAAAAACATTAATATGATCCCAAGCTATACCACTAAGTAATGCTATATTGGGCTTATATAAATGAAATTTTGGTCTTCTATCTATTGGAGAACTTAAATACTCGTCCCCTTCCAATACGATAAAATCATTTTCTTCTGTTAAATGCACCATAGTATCAAAACCTTCTAACTGGGCACCTACCATATAATCTACATCTTTTTCATGATATTGTAGTACATGTAAAATCATGGATGTAATAGACGTTTTCCCGTGAGAACCACCAATTACAACTCTCGTTTTTTCTTTAGACTGCTCGTATAAAAATTCTGGATATGAATAAATTTTAAGTCCTAATTCTTGTGCTTTCAATAACTCAGGATTATCTTCTTTTGCATGCATTCCTAAAATTACAACGTCTAACTCAGAAGTAATTTTTTCTGGAAACCAACCAAACTCTTCAGGCAACAAACCTTTTGCTTCTAATCTAGATTTAGAAGGGTCATGAATCGTATCATCACTTCCTGTAACTTTATATCCTTTCGCATGCAAAGCAATTGCAAGATTATGCATTGCGCTACCACCAATAGCAATAAAATGTATATTCATCTACGTATCCAATTTTCGATTGTAAAGATAGTGAAGTGAAATTGTATGAGAAATAATGACCAAAATATTATCTATATTTCTATCCATTTTAGCTATTATTTAATTTTTTATAGCTTTGCTGTCAATAATTTAATCAACTTAACTTTAGACACTTTGAAAAAGAAACGTGTTTTTAATACAATCATACGGGGGATAATGATTGTGTTATGCTCTATAATCTGTATCCAAAAGTCATATACTCAATGTGCTGGTGCTGATAACTCGGTAATAATTTGCAATAAAGAACAGGATGTTAATTACCAAACCTATTCGCTTTTTAATCAGCTATCTGGAGCTCCAACAGCAGGAGGAACTTGGACTAGTGAAAACCCTATAAATAATTTTGCATTAAATAACGCTACGGGGGTTGTAAACTTATGGAGTATTAACAGGTTTGGTGAACATAGATTTACCTATACCAATCCTGATTGTGGAGAAAGTGCTACTATTACAGTATTTTTAGGTGGATATCCTGGAGAAAATAACATCAATGGAGGTGCTAATGCTTGTAGCGGAAGTTCTAATGTAAATTTATTCACTTTTCTTGATAATAATTTAACCGATCTTGCCGCAGATTCTAATGGTACATGGACAGAACATCCTTCAACAGTTACAGGACTCTTAGATGAAGAGTTTTTTAATGCTGAAGCTGCTGGACCAGGAACCTATACTTTTATTTATGAAGTGGATGCTGTAGAAACGTGCGCAGCAGAAACAGCTACGGTAGTTTTAGAAGTTCATAGAGAACCTGATGCTGGTAATGGTTCAGATTTAGTTATTTGTGATAATGATGACTTATCTGGTTTCATAAATATTGATCTATTTAATTTACTTACTGGTGAAGATGCTGATGGAATTTGGGAAGAATTGCATACTGCAGGGCAAATTGCTGATGTAACAGATTCAGAAATTAATGTCCAAGAAATATTTAACACACATGGTCCAGGGGAATATCATTTTCAATATACAGTGTTTCCAATGCATGGAGTTTGTTCTGAAGATACAGAAATTGTAAGAATTATCATTCCACAAGTATCTGGTGCTTTTAGTGTGAATAATATATGTGGAGACCAACCTTTGGTCATAAACATTAATTATGACATTTCTCAAGTATTACTGTTTTCTCATGATTTAGAGTTTGAAATACGAAGAGTAGGAACAGATGAAGTTGTGTATACAAATTCAATAAATAATGTAGAAGTAACTCCTTCTGCAGTTACACTTTCAGATACATTTACTTTAACAATACCTACAAACCCTATTACCGAAAAAGGAGAGTTTTACATTACAGCTACTGTAATTGATGATATTACAGGTCTCATATGTGATTCTTTGACTATTGATGATGATAGTTTTGTTATATATGATGTTCAACTTTCAACAAACCAATTATGTTTCGACGGAAGTGATGTTGTGGTAAACATTTCTAACTATGTAGATTCTCTTAACGCTCCTGTTAATGGTACAATTAATATTAACTACACCCTACAAGATCTCACAAATGGCGGAAGTCAAGATATCGAAAATCAAGAAATAACATTTACCAATGGTGAAGCACAATTACCTGTAGACATTTCTGGTTTTCCTAGGGATTCTAAACAGTATAACATCACGATTACTAGTCCTAACGACACTGGATTTGATTGTGTCGATTTTACTTTTGAAGCTTCCTTAGTTCCAGAAGATATACAATTAGAAATTCTAGTTGATAATAACTGTAATGCTACTGAAATAAAAGTTGGTGTAGATGCTCCTACCCTTGGAGATGGAAACTATACTATTAATTATGAAGTAAGACGTACAGATGGTACTGATGTTTTAATTGATAATACAATTGTATTTAATGGAGGAAATGCAGATTTTAATGTAGACATTGCAACATTAAGCGAAGGTGATTATGAAATCATTTTAACAAGTACACAAAATGATACGAACCCATGTAGAACACAGTTTGATTTTGAAGTAACAGATACTTTTTCTATTGGTGGAGTTCCTGATCCTCCTGTATTAGACGAAAATCAAACATTTTGTTTAGCTAACTTTTTTCCTAACGTTCCTACATTAAGTGATATTAATATTACTTCAGGAGATAATCTTACTTGGTACGATAGTGTTACTTCCACTACTCCATTAGATCCAAATACCCTTTTAGTAAATGGAACTACGTATTTTGTAACTGCTTCAAATGCTTTAAGTAATTGTGAAAGTTCAGATAGAGCTTTTGTAAATGTTAGTTTAACTACAACTGCTGATATTACATCAGGTAACACAACTCCTACTTTCTGTTCTTCTGATGCTGCAACTCTAGCAGATTTGGATGCTGTAGCTGCTACTGGAGTGGTTACTTGGTATGATGCTGCAACTGGTGGAACTAATTTAGATGCTAATACAACATTAGTAGATGGAGGCACTTATTTTGCTGTAGAAAATGTAAATGGATGTGAACACCATACAAAATTAGAATTCAATGTAACTGTTATTACACCTCCTACTCCTGAGTTTACAGGAGAAACTGGTTTATGTGCATTAGATAATTTAACGCTTGCAGATTTAGAAACTCAAATTACAAGTGTTACAGGTTTTGATTTACTTTGGTTTGATACAAACGAAGGTGGTAACGAAATAGATAATAGCGAACTTTTGGGAGAAACAACTTATTATGCTGTATATGTAGATCCAGTAACAGACTGTGAAAGTCCTAGAACTGCTATTACTATAAGTTTGTCCGATTGTGATCCCGAAGATTATGACTTCTTTATTCCTGATGGTTTTTCACCAAACAATGATGGTGTAAACGATTTATATTTCATTCCAAATATAGCGTTCTTCTATCCTGAATACGAACTGGAAATTTTTAATCGTTATGGCCAATCTCTATTTAAAGGAAATCTCAGCCGTCCTCAGTGGAATGGAACTAACGCTTCTGGAAGCGAAGTAACAAGTGGTGTGTATTTTTATATTCTTAGATATAACAAAGACAACCTTACACCGAAACAAGGAAGAATATATCTAAGTAAGTAAATCAAAAAAATTCATGAAAAAAATTTTATTCATATTCGTAAATTGCTGTATTGTACTGAGTAGTTATGCACAACAAGATCCTCAGTATACACAGTATATGTACAACCAAAGTGTCGTAAACCCTGCTTATGCAACAAACGATTTAGGCGTTATTAACTTTGGTGTTATGCACAGAACACAATGGTCTTCTGCAATTGGAGCACCCAAAACATATAACTTTTTTGTACATGCTCCTCTAAGCAATAAAATTGAAGTTGGTGTATCTCTTGTTACCGATAATATTGGAGATGGTGTATTAAAGGAAAATAATATTTATGCAGATTTTGCTTATGTATTGCAAATTGCTGAAGGACATAAATTATCTCTAGGATTAAAAGCAGGTCTTACAAATTTTGATACAAACTTTACAGGGTTTCGTTTTCCTGATGAAGACATTACAACTGGATTTATTCCTACAGACTTAGCTTTTGAAAATCAAAATAAAATATTGCCTAATTTTGGTTTCGGAGCTTTTTATTTTACCGATAATTATTACATAGGAGCTGCGGTTCCAAACCTATTACAATCGCAACACATAGAAGAAAGAAATGGTTTGAATAGTATTGGTGGTGAAGAAATGCATTTATTTGTAAATGGTGGATATGTTTTTAAATTAAGTCAATTAGTAAAACTAAAACCAGCATTTTTAATGAAAGCTGTAAAAGGATCACCAATTGTTTTAGATACTTCCTTAAATGTATTATTCAATAATAAATTTGAAGGAGGAGTTTCTTATAGAATAAACGATTCTGTTAGTTTTATGTTTAATGTAAAAGCATTTGATTCATTAAGAATTGGATATGCGTTTGACTACACAACTACTAACTTGAGTGATTTCAATTCAGGTACTCATGAAATTATGGTACTGTTTGACTTTGATACGTTAGGACTTAAAAAAGGATATGATAAATCTCCTAGATTCTTTTAAAAAAAGCCATATGAAAAATACTATTACTTTTATATTTATTGTACTTCTATCCTTTATTGGTCAAGCTCAAAGTTCACAATTAAAAAGAGCTCATAAATATTTTGACAGAACTTTTTATGCAGAGGCTATTCCTTTGTATGAAAAAGCACTGAAAGACGAAAAAAGCTTTAAAGCAGTTAAAAACTTAGCTGATGCTTACTACTATCTAAACGATATGAAGAAAGCACATTTATACTACAAGTATTTACTAAAAAATTATAGAAAACTTGTAGATAAAAGTTATTACGAAAAGTATGCAAATACCTTAAAAGCAAAAGGAAACTATAAAAATGCCAATGCGGTTCTTGCCAATTATTATAAACGTAATGAACCTGAAAAGTTACCTGCTTTCAGAAAAGAAGTAGAATATCTTGAAAACATTGCTGCTATTGGTGAGCGTTTCGATATAAAAAATCTAGGCATTAATACTTCAGAATCTGAATTTGGAGCAATTCAAAAAGGAAATGTAATTGTTTTTGCTGCTCCAAGGAAAGAAAATACTGCCTTTGGAAAACGATTTGGATGGAATGGTCAAGCATATTTAGATTTATATCAAATTCCAGCAAATAGAATTAAAGATGGAGACAGCATTGCCACACCTTTTTCAGAAAAGTTAAATTCTAAACTACACGAATCTAATATTGTATTTACTAAAGATGGTAAAACAGCCTATTTTACTAGAAATAATTTAGTAAAAGGTAAAAGAAAAAAAGACGATAAGAAAGTAACGCACGTACAACTGTATAAAGCAGAACTTTTGAACGGGGAATGGCAAAACATTACTCCATTACCATTTAATGCAGATACATATTCAACAGAACATCCAGCATTAAGCCCAGATGAAAAAACCTTGTATTTTGCTTCAGATATGCCAAATGGATTTGGTTCTTTTGATCTTTACAAAGTACAAATTAATAACGATGGTAGTTTTGAAACACCTATTAACTTAGGTCCAGAAATAAATACCGAGAAAAAAGAGCAATTTCCTTTTGTAAGTACAGATAACAAATTATACTTCTCATCTAATGGTCATCCAGGCTTTGGTTCTTTAGACGTTTTTGTAAGTACTATTAAAAATGAAATGTTTTCAAAACCAGATAATGTTGGTTTTCCTGTAAATTCTGGTTACGACGATTTTTCTTTCAATATAAACCCAACTACAAAAGAAGGATTCTTTGCTTCTAATAGATTGGAAGGAAAGGGTGGTGATGATATCTACAAAATTGTAGAGCAAAAACCACTAAAAATCGAAGAATGTAAGCAGCTTATTTCAGGTTTAGTTACTGATGTAGATTCTGGTGCTATTTTAAATGATGTAACGGTTATTTTAGAAAATAAAAAGGGAGAAAAATTATCTAAGTTAATTACAGCAAAAGACCAGCAATTTAAGTTTACAGTAAAATGTAAAGCCACATACACTGTAAAAGCTTCAAAAGAAGGATATACAAACGCACAAAGAACATTAACTCTTAAAAAAGCACGTAATAAAAACAACGATGCTTCTATGGAATTAAGATCTTTAGCTATTATTGAAAAAGAAAAGAAGGAAGCATTAGCTTTACAATTAGCTAAAGAAGAAGCATTAAAGCGTAAACAACAAGCTAAATTAAAACTAGAAAAAGAAAAGAGAAGAAAACAAATTATTGCTGAAGAAAAAGATATTGAAAAACAAAAAGACAGAATTATCATTAAAACCGATGAAATTAACTTTGACTATAAGCTATGGTATTTACGTAGAGATAGTAAAAGAGCCATTGATAAAGTAATTGCTTTAATGAAGAAATACCCTGATATGGTTGTTGAAGTAGGAACCCATTCAGATATTCGTGGTAATGACCGCTATAATTTAGAACTTTCTAAAAAAAGAGCTACTGCAGTTCGCATGTATTTCTTAGAAAGTGGTATAGAACCAGATAGAATTTCTGCTATTGGATATGGAGAAACTAAACCTGTTATAAAATGTAAAACAGAAGAAGACTGTACAGAAGAACAGCACGAATTAAACAGAAGATGTGAGTTTGTTGTAAAACAAATCTTGTAAATACAAAACACAAACTTTATATTTAAAACATTAAAACGAGTCGTCTTGGCTCGTTTTTTGTTTTATAGCTGATAACTCAACAAAAAAGTTTGTTTACTCATTAAAAATTTAAGTTTACTTGTTTTAACTTTAGCGTATCACATTTCAGCAATATTTTTACAGAGCATTCAAATAATTTGATTGTGAATTTGCTGTTATTACTATAACAACCTCATAATATTTAAAAACTAGAAAGTGATCCTATTAAAATTCGAATCATGAAAAAAAAATCGATTATAACCTCCATATTTATGTTATTTGCTATCATATCTCAAGCTCAAAACAAATACCCAAGTCTATGGGAAAAAGTAGCAACTTATGAAAAAGATGCACTCCCAAAATCGGCTTTAAAAGTTCTTAATGAGATTTATGAAAAAGCAACAAAGGAAAATAACGCTCCTCAAATCATAAAATCGTTATTATATAAAAGCAAGTTCTCTTTAACACTAGAGGAAGATGCTCAATTAACTATTGTAAATCAATTTAAAGAACAAATAAAAAAGAGTAGTTTTCCTACTTCTAATGTTCTAGAAAACCTTCTAGCCACTATGTATTGGCAATATTTCAATCAGAATAGATGGAAATTCTACAATAGAACACAAACAACTCAAAAAGTAGATGCTGAAGATTTTAGAACTTGGGATTTACAAACACTTTTTAAAGAAGTTCATACATACTATCAAAACTCTTTAAAAAAGGCTTCTAAACTCCAAGAAATAGATATTCGTAAGTTTGAAGACATCTTAGTAATTTCTAAAGAATCTCAAAAATACCGCCCTACTCTTTACGATTTATTAGCTCAAAATGCATTGACATTTTATAGTACAAATGAAACACAAATTACCAAGCCAGCTTATCAATTTAAAATAGATAATCCTGATTTTATTTGTGAGGCTAATGCCTTTGTAAAACTAAAAATACAGACGAAAGACACACTTTCATTACAATTCAATGCCTTAAAAATCTATCAAGAATTAATTAAGTTCCACCAGAAAAAAAGGCAAATAGCTGCTTTAGTAGATGTAGATTTACAGCGTTTAGCTTTTGTAAAAGAGAATGCTACATTTCCTCAAAAAAATAAAACCTATTTAGAAACACTACTAAATTCAGAAAGTGTTTATAAAAATAATCCAGCCAGTGGTTTATATGCATTTGAAATTGCAAAAATATATAATGCACAAGCCAACACTTATGCTGAAAACAAGAAAGAAGTCTATCGATTTAAAAATAAAGAAGCTCTTGACATTTGTAAACGCATTCAACAACAATTTCCAAACAGTTTAGCTGCTAAAAAGTGTGCTGCTTTAACAGCTCAAATTCAACTTAAAAATGTTCAAATTACTACTGAACAAAACATTCCTGTAGATGCATATTCTAAAGTACTTATAAATTATAAAAACATCGATCAGTTATATTTTACTGTTTACAAAACTGATGAAGAAACAACTCAAGAAATTGAAAAATTATACGATAAAAATGCCAAAGCCAAGAAAATTGCTTCTCTACAAAAAGTAACTACTTGGGGAAGTAAACTACCTAATAAAGAAGATTATTTAAATCATACCACAGAAATTATTGTTCCTAAGCTTTCACAAGGACAGTATTTAATTGCTGCTTCAACTAAAACAGCTATTACAACAAGTGAAATTTATGGTGTTGCACATATTCAAGTAACCAATCTTGCATTGATTAATAGAAATGAAAGTGGAACTACTATTTATCAAGTAGTTAATAGAAATACAGGTAAACCTATTGCAAAAGCAACTGTTCATTTAAATAATACTGGTAATCGTTATGACAGAAAAATAGATAAAACATTTACGACCGATAAAAATGGTGAGTTTTCAATTACTTCAGACACCTATCTAAGTAATGTAAAAGCTACTGTTCGTTATAAAAATGAAACCGCTATTTTCGGTAAGTACTATTTAAGAAAAAGTTATACAAATAACGAAGTACAAAAAAAGCAAACAAGAACATTTTTATTTACAGACAGAAGTATTTACAGACCTGGGCAATTAATTTATTTTAAAGGAATTGCTTTAGAAAGTTTGAGAAATAAATCTGAAGTACTAACTGGTGAAACTGTTACTGTAGTCTTAAAAGATGTAAACTATCAGCCTGTAGCAGAGCAAACTTTTAAAACCAACGAATTTGGTTCTTTTGCTGGAAATTTCACTATTCCTAATACAGGCTTAACCGGAAACTTCACTTTAGAAGTAACACTTAGCGGAAGACGTAATTACCAATCTATTTCTGTTGAAGAATACAAACGTCCTAAATTTAAAACAAGTTTTAAACCTGTTACACAAACCTATCAATTAAACGAAATTGTAAAAATTACAGGATTTGCAACCGCTTTTGCTAGTACTAATATTACTGATGCTAAAGTAGTATATCGTGTAAACAGGCAAGTACAATATCCTCGTTGGTGCTATTGGTATTATCCATTCTTAAATTCAGATCCACAAGAAATTGTAAATGGTGAAACAATTACCAACGCAAAAGGAGAATTTGAAATTGATTTTAAAGCAATTCCAGATGAAACTGTTGCTAGAGATAAGCAACCTATTTTCAATTATGAAATAACAGCGGACGTTACCGATATTAATGGTGAAACTAGGAGTGCAACAACTATTGTAAAGGTAGGCTACCAAACGTTAATTGCTAATGTTGAAATACAAGAGCGTATTGATAAAAATGATGCTGACCAAAAAATACGCATCAAAACAAATAACCTAAATAATCAACCTGTAGCTACCTCTGGAAAACTTACTATTTACAAACTAGAAGCTCCTAAACGAGTTTTAAGAAAACGTCCATGGAGTTCTCCAGATTATCAAACTATTCCTAAAAATGAATTCGTTAAAAAATTTCCACATGATGCTTATAAAAACGAAAATGATTATCTAAATTGGGAAAAAGGTACTGTAGTTTTCTCTTCAGATTTTACTACAAAAGACGGATTAGATGAAGTACCATTAAATACTATAAAAAAATGGACTTCTGGTAAATACATTGCTGAAGTTGTTACCCAAGACAATCACAATCAAACAGTAACTGATAAGACTTATTTCTCTGTATTCTCTCCAAAAGATAAGCTACCTTCAGACAACCAACTGATTAGTATAACAGCAAATAAAGAAACATATACACCTGGAGAAACTGCTATTATTAGTGTAGCTTCTAATTCAAAAGATATTACAGTAATGTTATATGTTGAGAAGAAGAATAAACTGGTTGACTCATACTATATTCATTTAGATAAGGATAGTGAAACTATAAAAGTTCCTGTAACTAACGATGATTTTGGCGGTTTTGGAATTCGTTATCATTATGTAAACTACAATGAATTTGATACTGGTAGCATGTTAATTTCGGTTCCATATCCAAAAACCGATTTAGAAATTACTACCAAAACATTTAGAGATAAATTACAACCTGGAGCTAATGAAACTTGGAGTTTTACTGTAAAAGGACCTCAAAAAGAAAAAGTAACTGCAGAAGTATTGGCAAGCATGTACGACGCTTCTTTAGATGAGTTTAAAGAACATAACTGGAGCTTTACTCCTATTACAAAACCAACATATTATATTCGTTCTTTTACCAATGCTGAAAACAGTTTTGGAACACGTAATTTTAATATTATTGATAATTATAATAATTATGTAAGCCCTCCTAATATTCAATACGACCAATTCAACTGGTTTGGTTTTTATTTTGGTAATAATTACAATTCAGGAACTGTAAAACCAGAAGCAATGATGGTAAAAGGTGTGGCTGCTCCTAATGCAAGAAAAAGAGCAACTTCTAAAATCCAAGCCAAAGCAGATATTATATTACCTGAAGCAGCAGCTATAGAAAGTAATGGTTTTAATGATAATACTAATTTAGGTGAAGTAGCAACTATTGATGCTACAAAACCTAAAAATGAGAACAACTTAGAAAATGTTCAAATTCGTAAAAACTTACAAGAAACTGCCTTTTTCTATCCGCATTTAACCACAAATGCTAATGGTGATGTTACTTTTAATTTTACTATTCCAGAAGCATTGACCAAATGGAAATTACAGTTACTAGCACACGATAAGCAATTACAATCGGCAATTGAAACCTTAGAAACAGTTACACAAAAAGAATTAATGATTGTTCCTAATGCGCCTCGTTTTTTACGAGAAGGAGATCAAATTACCTTAAGTGCCAAGATTAGTAACCTTACAGATAAAACACTAACTGGAGTTAGTCAATTATTATTAACAGATGCTATTACAGGAAAACCAATAGATGCTGCATTACACAACAATAAAAATCAGCAATCTTTTTCTGTAGATGCTAAAGGAAATACGCAAGTTTCTTGGAACCTAAATATTCCTGCTACAGTACAAGCTGTACAATATCAAGTAATCGCAAAAGCAGGTGATTTTTCAGATGGTGAACAAAATGTATTACCTGTATTATCGAACCGAATGTTAGTTACTGAGACCTTGCCAATGTGGGTACGTTCCAACCAAACTAAAACATTTACACTAGATAAATTATTAAAGAACAACTCTAAAACACTTAAGAATCATACCTTAACATTAGAAGTAACTTCTAATCCTACTTGGTATGCTGTGCAAGCACTTCCATATTTAATGGAATATCCATACGAATGTGCAGAACAAACCTTTTCTCGTTATTATGCCAATGCCATAGGAAGTCATATTGCGAACTCTAATCCAAGAATTCAAGAAGTATTTAATCAATGGAAAACGAGTAAAGCTTTATTAAGTAACTTAGAAAAAAACCAGGAACTAAAATCTTTAATCATTCAAGAAACACCTTGGTTACGATATGCACAGTCTGAAACTGAACAAAAGAAACGTATTGCTTTGTTATTCGATTTAAACACCATGAATAATGAGCTACAGCGATCGTTTACAAAGCTACAAGACATGCAAATGGACAATGGTGGTTTCCCTTGGTTTAAAGGTGCATATCGTCCTAGTAATAACATTACAAATTATATTGCAACTGGTTTTGGACACTTACAAAAACTAGGAATTCAAAAATTAGATCCTAAAATGCAGCAAATGCTTCGTAAAGCAGTTGTCTTTTTAGATGGAGAAATTGCAAATAGCTATCAAAAATTATTAGATGAAGCAGATAAGCTAAAACAGCAAAAAGGAGCAAAAGCTGCCAACGATTTCTTAGCAAAACAACACCTAGGTTATTTCCAGCTAGAGTATTTATACATGCGTAGTTTTTATGATAACATTCCTGTTTCTGCCAAAACCCAAAAGGCTATTAACTATTATAAAGAACAATCTGTTACCTATTGGACTAAATTTAATGTATTAGGGAAAGGTTATATTGCGCTTACACAATTTAGAAATGGAAATAGTACTGTTGCAAACAAAATCCTAAATTCTCTACAAGAAAGTAGTATTAACTCAGAAGAGTTAGGAATGTATTGGAAAGCGAATAAAGCTGGATGGTATTGGCATCAAGCCCCAATAGAAACACAAGCTTTATTAATTGAAGCTTTTGCTGAAATTAAAAATGATACAAAGATTGTAGACGATTTAAAAATTTGGTTACTAAAAAACAAGCAAGTAAGTCAATGGAAAACAACCAAAGCTACTTCAGAAGCAGTATATGCATTACTATTACAAGGAAGCGAATGGTTAGCTTCTAACGAATTAGTTACTGTTACCATTGGAGGGGAAACATTAGATCCTTTACAAATAACGGAAGCCAAACTAGAAGCAGGAACGGGTTATTTTAAAACATCTTGGAAAGGAGAAGAAATCAATCCTAAAAAAGCAAAAGTAACCTTAACAAAAAAAGATAAAGGTATAGCATGGGGAGGTTTATACTGGCAGTATTTTGAAGATTTAGATAAAATTACTTCGGCAAAAACACCACTACAACTTTCTAAAAAACTATTTAAAAAAGTGAATTCAGATACTGGAAAACAATTAATTCCTGTTACTGATACTACTTTAGAAGTTGGTGATTTGGTAACTGTTCGTATCGAATTGCGTGCAGATAGAACTATGGAATTTATTCATATGAAAGATATGCGCGCCGCTGCTTTTGAACCTATTGATGTGCTTTCATCATACAAATGGCAAGACGGATTAGGATACTACCAAAGTACTAAAGATGCTGCGACTAACTTTTTCTTTAGTCGTTTACCAAAAGGAATCTATGTTTTTGAATACGATGTTCGTGTAAATAACAAAGGAGACTTTAGTAATGGAATTACAACAATTCAAAGCATGTACGCTCCAGAATTTAGTAGTCATTCTATAGGTGTACGAGTAGAAGTTAAATAAACATAAAATTCTTATTCTCGTTTATAATTTGTTGTTTCTGTAATTGGCAAATACAATCTCTGAAAATAAAACTATTCGATTATAAATGGAAATATAAAATTACATTGATCATTTTTTAAACCATTTATAAAAATATAACCTTAAGTTAAATGAAATTTTTTCATATAAAAATAAACATCTTATAAATCAAAGATTTTCTTTATATTCAAAAGTTGTAAAAAACTATGACCCAATGAATACTAATAAACCAGAAATATTTGTTAGTCATATTTCAAGTGAGAAAAAATATGCTATTTCAATTAAAGAATGGATAGATGAAACTTTATTAGGAGCAATAGATATATTCGTAAGTTCAGATAAAGGAGAAAGTATTCCATTAGGTAGTGAATGGTTAAAAAAAACAAAAAAATCTTTACAAAATTCGAGTATCATTCTAGTCATTATTTCCAATAGGAGCTTAAATACAAAATGGTTGTATTTTGAATCTGGAGCTGGTTATGTAAGAGATATCCCTGTTATTCCAATTTGTATTGGCGAGTTAAAAAAAAATGAATTACCACCGCCGTTAAACTCTCTAGAAGGAATTGAATTTCCTAATAAAGACGATGAGAAAAAGTTAATAGAAATCATCGCAGAAAGTGCAGGTTTAAAAAGCCCTAAAAAAATATATAGCAGTTTAGTCCTCCCTAAAGGAAAAATTTCAAAATTAAACAAAGAAGAAATACTAAACCCTAAAATTAATATAAATAACTTTAAAGACAATTTTAATCAATCTAAGGCATTAATAAAAATTGTATCTTTTTTTAATACAAAAAGAAAACAAACCAAGTTTACTATAACACAGATAGAAAAAACAATAAACACTAAGAATGAAAGAAATAGACGCTTTATAGTAATTATCCTAAATAATTTACTAACACAAGAATTACTAGAAAAAGTAAGAATAGAAGGTAAAACATATTGGATGTTAACAGAAAAAGGGAAATTATATTTTCAAAAAATACAATAAAAAAAGACTTATGCTATTCGACCTTAATAACGCCTGGAAGGAGACGGTTTAGCACAAGTCTTCGAGATTGAACTTGATTCAAGCTTATCAACAAATTAACTCGTTAGGATGAAATAAATTCAACCTGACATGCAGACTCTTAATCCTGATCAAATTAATTTCTTCAAGACTGGACGCATTGAAATTCTGATCGACTTTTTTTGAATTTTCCATAAATTAAAATGTTTAAAAATGAATCTTATCTCGAAGACTTACGCATTCGACATATAGCGACCTTCGCTATACCCTCACAATATACTGATAATAAAACAAATAACCAACAAAAACTTTTTTTTTATGTAATTAATTACCAACGTTTATTTTAAATAATTTTCATAGTCTATAGCTCTTATTATTTTTATACCTTAATCTATCATACCAAACAAATAATCTGGTTACTAAAATGACTACTATTCAAAAATTAGTACGTATACAACTATTTGTTATTCTCTTATTTGCTATAAATAAGTTTGCTAGACCTACAATTTTAGAAAGTAATTCTCCTGAATTCATTAAAATTGTAACACTTTCCTTACCTAATTTTTTGAGGGAATTGTTGGTGTTATAACACTCACATTTATTGGTTTATGGCTACAACATAGGTCTAAGAATAAAATAAAAAGAAACATTGTATATATCTTAGCAACTATAACTGCTAGTATTTATGTAATAACACAAGAATTCAAGATTCATAACTTAGGAGGAAATAATGTATTTGATATGTATGATGTTATTTTTTCTGTTATTGGTTTATGTGTAGGATATTTGATTGTTGTATATGTGCAACCAGAAATCAATATATAAATAATTGTAATTTAGCCGACAACAATTCAAAAATTGCATTCGATTGAAAACAAATACAGTTAATAGTAATATTATTGGTATTCTCAGGCAAAATGATGATTTTAATGACTGGTGGGAAAGTAATTTAATAATAATACCTTTTTTTAATAATCAAGAAATAAAGATCACTTTTATGGATTTTGTACCTGAAAATGATCCTGAATTTATAAAAGATGCTGATACTGCGCTTCAATTATTCTTAACTAAATCTGAAAGTGATAAGTTCGATATTTCAAAACTCGTCTATAAAAATTGTATGGATTTTTTAAATGCTGTAGTATATGACGAAGATGATCAAGCACTCTGGGATATTAAAAACCCAAATGATATATGGAACTTTGTTCAACCTACACATATATTTGTAACTAGAAGAGATTATGAAGACCAAAGTATTTATATAAATATTAATTGTGAATGTGATTGGGAGCAAGAACATGGTTTGCAATTAGTTTTTAAACAAGGAAAACATATCACACGAGTTAGTTCAATTGATGGCCATTTAACTAATGCTGATGCATATGGAATTCCAGATGAAGAAGATTACTTACTAAAACAATTCGAAAGAATAGAAAGATACAAACGACCTAAATGGTGGCAATTTTGGAAATAAAAAACACTTAGAAAAAGAAAATAATGTTTATACCTATACTAAAAAGTAAACCCAACGAAGATATTTCTATACTTATAAAAGCGAACAATCATGCTTTTAATTATATATGTGAATGTGGTGATGCTTCAGATTTGACAGTAAAAGATTGTCAGCAAACCAATGCGATTTTTATCAGTCATGCACATATTGACCATATTATTAATTTCGATTTTATCTTACGACATCAAATTGGCATTCAAAGGAGAGTTATTATTTGTGGTCCAAAAGGAATTACTCAAAAAATACAATCGAAAATTCTAGGCTATGAGTGGAATTTAATTGCTTCTGATGCCATTACCTATGAAATTCGAGAAATTCATGAAAATGGAAACATTACTCGATCTGAAATTCAGCCACTAACATGGGAAATAAAACCATTAGAAAATAATAGCTCCCCAATAGTTTACAGTAATGAAATTTTCGATGTTTATTATACTATACTAGATCATAAAACAGCTTCTATAGCCTATTTATTTAAAGAAAAAGATAGTATTAAAATTGATCTTTCAAACTCTAATCATACACCAGGAAGTTGGATTAGAGAGTTGAAAGAAGCTTATGAACATAAAAAATCTGAACGTATCATTCAAATTAAAGACACACAATACAAAGCATCAGAGCTCTTTAATTTACTTTCTATAAAACAAGGAGATAGTGTAGGTATCATTATGGATCATAAAGCAAATGAAGAAAATCATGAAAAAATAAAAACACTTTTTTCAAAGTGTAACAACGTGTTTATTGAAAGTTTTTATAAGGAAGAAGATAAAGAATTAGCAGATTTGAATTATCATAGTTATTCGAAGGCATCTGGAGAAATAATGAAAACCTGTAAAGTACCAAACGCTATTCCTGTACATTTCTCAAGAAAATATAACACCGAGGAAATTGAGCGATTAACTACTGAGTTTTTTGAGAGTTACAACAACTAATACTTTTTAATTACTAGACTGATATTTAATCAATTGTAAAAACTCCTCATCAGTTAAACTACCTTGGTCGTTTAAATTGGAAATAGAATCAGACAATTCTGAGGAAAGTTCCTGGTTTTCAAATATTTTGAATTTCAATTTTTTCAACAATAACATATGCGTTACCATAACTAAAGGGGCTTAAAACATTTACACACCTTAAAATTAATTGAATTCATAGATAATAACTGCTCATTATAGATGAATGAGCCTAAAATGTCGTTAACTATACTTTTAGGCATGTTAAAGTATCATATTTACTTTCATTTTAACATTCCATAAAGGTATAATTCATTTCAACTCCTAGAAAACGCCCGAAAAATAACCAATTAAGATAGTTCAGTATCAAAAATTAATTTGAAAAGATTACTTCTTTATAATTTTTCATTTTTAATAACACTACCAACGGAACCAAACCATGTGGCAATCTATAAATTACTTCATATAAATATTGATGCAATGATTGTAATGGAAAATCAATATAAAAGTTAGCAAAAATACGTGCTAAAGCCGTTAATAGCCCCCAAATAATAGCATATATCAACGCATAGCGATCTGCTCTTGGAACAAACAATAAAATAGCCAGTATAAAATCTAGAATACCTGCAATGTATAAGAAGGTTATTGCAAACGATTCTGTACAACCTAAAATTCCAATAACCATATCTACAAACTTTCCCGGTACTGGATATGCTCCAAAAGCATACAAACCATGAGAGAAAAAAGTTATTGCAATTAATATTTTTAATACCAATACTAATCTTTGTTTACTAAAATTCTCTCGTAAACTATACAGAAAAACAAAAGGTGTCCCAAACTGAATACTATGCTCAAAAAACTGTGCAACATGATAAAACTTTTCTTTTGTTAGCAGAAAAGCTAGAAAAATTAGGCTAACTCCTCCCAAATAAATTGGTGTTTTCAATAACCATTTATTCTTTTCATTTATAAATAAAGTAATTATTGCTGCTAACAGATATAACACTCCATTTCCTATGATAACTCCTTGAATAAATGCATCCGTTTTAGGACTTGTTACATAAGATGTCCAAGAAGTATGAAACCAACCTTCTACAATTGGCTGTAATAATGCTTCATCCCAAAAGAAAGAACGATAAGGAGCATCCCAAAATAAATGCTGCCAAGCACGACCAATAAATATTAAAAACACAGTAATTCTAAGGAGGTTTATTTTTTTCATAGCTACAAAAAAATAGATCAAAAGTTAACTTACAGACTCCTAATTGTTATGTTTTTTTAAACGAATTGTTACGTGATTTAATTTTCAATTAACATTCTACACACCTGATTATCCAGCTTATAACTTTTTTACTTTCGTTACAAATACTAATCAACCAACCCCTTTTTAATCATGAAAAAAATTTATTTTTTATTATTGGGATTCGTTATTAATTTTAACGTAAATGCCAATACAGACAAGTATCGTTTAACACTTAGAGGAAATCCTTCAACTTCTATTGTTATTGGATGGAACCAAATTTCTGGTAGTAATCCTCGTGTATACTACGGAACAACAGATTATGGAACAAATTATACTAATTATCCAAACTCTGCGGCACCAAGTAGAACCTCTTCTTACAAAGGGATGAACAATAATTTTGTACGATTAACAGGTTTACAACCTAATACTTCTTATTATTTTGTTATTAGAGATAACCAAGGAACTAGTCGTCGTTTATGGTTTAAAACTGCTCCTTCAGATAATAGCAGATTATCATTTATTGCAGGAGGAGACTCTCGTAATAATAGAACTCCTCGAAGAAATGCCAATTTATTAGTATCTAAACTTAAACCACACGCTGTTTTATTTGGTGGAGATATGACCAATAGAGATACTAATAGCGAATGGCAAACTTGGTTTGATGATTGGCAATTAACAATTGATTCAGATGGTAGAATGTTTCCGATTATTGCTGCTAGAGGAAATCATGAAGGCAGTAACAACAGTATTTATAATCTTTTTGACACACCTTCTTCTAGCGTATACTATGCTATTACATTTGGTAATAATCTAGTAAGAGCCTATACATTAAATACAGAAATCTCTATTTCAGGAAATCAAACTACTTGGTTGCAAAACGATTTAAGCGCTAATGCTAATGTAATTTGGAAAACAGCTCAATATCACAGACCAATAAGACCTCATGCTCGTTTTAAAAGAGAAAACAACACACAATATAACAGTTGGGCTAACTTATTCTATAACAACAATGTAAAATTAGTTGTTGAATGTGATTCGCATATGGTTAAAACTACTTGGCCAGTAAAACCATCTACAGCTTCAGGAAGTGATGAAGGTTATGTAAGAGATGACGCAAACGGAACTGTGTATATTGGTGAAGGTTGCTGGGGAGCTCCAATTAGAAATAACGATGATGATAAAGACTGGACGCGTAACTCTGGTGCTTTTAATCAATTTAAATGGATTTTTATTGATGAAGATAAAATTGAAGCAAGAACCGTTCGTGTAGATAATGCAACTAATGTAGGATCTGTATCAAACACAAATGTGTTCCTAATTCCTTCTAATTTAGATATCTGGAATCCATCTAATGGTAGTATTGTTACCATTAATAAAAATACATCTGGTGGAGGCGATAATGGTGGTGGAAATTCAGGAAGCAATACTATTGAAGTTGCTATTGCGAACGGAAGTAACGATGTAGAAGAAAGAGAAAATGGAACTATTTATGCAAATAGTAGCGACTTAGAAATGGTATACGATAGTTATAACAGTAATGGTTTTCAAAAAATTGGTTTACGTTTTACAGGAGTAAATTTACCTAAAGATGCTACTATTACTAACGCTTATATTCAATTTACTGCTGATGAAAGCAACAGTGCTAATACAGCACTTGAAATTAGTTTACACAACAGTAGTAACTCTGCTGCATTTTCTAATAGTAATAATGTTTCTAGCAGACCTACTTTTTCATCTAAAGTTACATGGAACCCAAGTGCTTGGTCTTCCAATCAAAATGGTAGTGGTCAGCGTACTCCAGACTTAAAAAACATGGTACAAGATTTAGCTAATAAAAATGGATGGATTTCTGGAAATAGTGCGAGTTTTATTATCAAAGGAAAAGGTACTAGCTTAACGAATACTTCTGCAAAACGTGTAGCAGATTCATATGAAGGTGGAGCAAACAAAGCTCCTAAATTAATTATTACTTATACTACTGACAGCGATAATGGAGATGGTTCATCAGATATTTGCGATGGCGTTGCTCCTTGGCAAAGTGGAGTAAGTTATTCAGTAGGAAGCAAAGTGACTTATAATGGAAACCTTTTTCAAAGAACATCAAGTGGATGGGATTTCTTAGGAGTTTGCGGAACAACAGCCAACAGATTATCTAATCATTCAAAAACAGCTTATCCACCATTAATCACTGAGAGTAATTTTGATGTGTATCCGAATCCATTTATAAATCAGATAAATATTACAATTCAAAACGACTATTTTAATAAACCATTGTTTTTGCAACTTTTTGATACAAATGGTAAGCAAGTATATAAAGAAACGTTTCGTGTAAATGGTCCTAGTGGAAAAATAATTTCTCCAAATATAAATGCTTCGGGCATCTATATTTTATCTGTAAAACAAGGAGATCGATTGATAAAAACTCAAAGAATTATTAAGAAATAAACAAAGAATATATGTTGATTTTAAACCGCTTATTTTTCATTAGTAAGCGGTTTTTTTATTAAGATAGACTCGTTAAAAGACTTAACTTTTCAAAACGCCATCAGAAATATATTTTAGCTCATTTTTATCAAGTACAAAAATGGCTTTATTTTTTAGTTGAATCAGTCCTTTCTTTTTAAAACCAGATAATAAACGAATAGTAGTTTCTGTAGCAGTACCTATAATATTGGCGATATCTTCTCTAGTTAAATGAAGATTTAAAGCTCCATCTTCATCTGTACCAAATTCTTCAGATAAGTATAATAATGCATGTGCTAATCGTTGTTTAACCGTTTTTTGTGCCATTTCTACAATGGTGTTATTATTTGCTTTTAAGGTTAATGCCATATTCCTCAAAAAAGACATGCTAAACTCATGATTTTGTTGTAAATCTCTTACAATCTCATTCTTTGGTATAAAACAAACTTGCATTTTATTTACAGCAGTAGCTTTTAAATTCGCTACTTCATTACTAATTAAACTTCGCTCTCCTAATAAATCTCCTCTCTTCATTAAATTAATAATTTGTTCTCTACCGTTCTCACTCATTTTAGAAACTTTACATACTCCAGATTTAATACAAAAAACACCATTAATATGCTCTCCTTCGTTAAATAAAATTTCTCCTTTTTGAATTGTTTTTGAGGTTTTACAATTAGAAATACGAACCAATTCTTCCTTTGTTAATGCTTTTAAAGCATTTAACTCTCTTATTATGCATTGCTCACATTTACTCATAATAAATTCTTCTTAATACCAATACTATAAAGTTATAAAAAGTCTTTCAGTAAGTCAAAAAAGAAAAGCTGACAAAAGTCATAGTTTATCTTTTTTTTACTCATCAACTTTGCAATAGGCAAACGAGTAAATATGGGAACACAATGTTATCACTGTGGAAATCTGTGTGATGAAGAACACATTACACTTCACGATAAAGCATTTTGTTGTAATGGCTGTAAAACAGTGTACGAGATTTTCTCAGACAATGATTTAATCTGTTATTACAACCTACAAAATAGTCCAGGGGCAATTCCGCAGGAAATTGAGGGGAAGTATGATTACCTGGAAAATTCAGCTATTGCTGAAAAGCTCTTGGACTTTAATGATAATAACATTCAAATTGTAACTTTATATATTCCTCATATACATTGTAGCTCTTGTATTTGGGTGTTAGAAAACCTTCATAAATTGCGAAAAGATATTAGTCTTTCACAAGTAAACTTTCCTAAAAAAACAGTACGTATTACATTCAATAGCGAACAAATTTCTTTAAAAGAAGTTGTAGTATTATTAAGTACAATTGGATACGAACCATACATCTCTTTAGAAGATTATGAAGTTGACACAAAACAAGTAGACAGAAGCCTTATTTATAAGTTAGGATTAGCAGGGTTTGCTTTTGGAAACATCATGCTTCTCTCCTTCCCTGAATATTTTGAAGTTAATGAATTCTGGCTCGAAAAATACAAACATACTTTTCGTTGGTTAATGTTTGCTTTTTCTATTCCAGTAGTATTATATGCTTCTCAAGATTACTTTATTTCTGCATATAAAGGAATTCGATCTAGAATTTTAAATATTGATGTACCTATAGCTATAGGTGTTTTAGTTCTTTTTATCAGAAGTTCTGTAGAAATCATTTTAGATATTGGTAGTGGTTTCTTCGATAGTTTAACAGGGTTGGTTTTCTTTTTATTACTAGGAAAATTCTTTCAGCAAAAAACATACAATTACTTATCATTTGAACGCGATTATAAATCCTATTTTCCTATAGCAGTAACCAAAATTCTAGCTGATAAAACAGAAGAAAATATTCAAATTTATGATGTTAAAAAAGGAGATCGATTATTAATTCGAAATCAAGAATTAATTCCTGTCGATGGAATTTTAATTAATGGCAATGCACAAATAGATTATAGTTTTGTAACTGGTGAAGCAATACCTGTTTCAAAAACATCTGGTGATAAACTTTTTGCTGGAGGGAAACAACTTACTGGTGCTATAGAAATGGAAGTTTTAAAATCGGTTGAACAAAGCTATTTAACCCAACTATGGAGTAATGATGTTTTTGCTAAAGACAAACATTCAACGTTTAAAACATTAACAGATAGTATTAGCAAGCATTTTACGATCATTATTCTACTAATAGCAATTATTTCAACTACTCTTTGGCTATTTATAGATCCTACGAAAGCCTTGAATGTTGCTACTGCAGTATTAATTATTGCTTGTCCTTGTGCTATTGCATTAGCAGCTCCTTTTACCATGGGAAACATGCTACGCATTTTTGGAAAGAAAAAATTATATCTAAAAAACGCTACTGTTGTAGAGCAATTGGCGCAAATAAACACAATCGTATTTGACAAAACTGGAACTATTACAACTCATAAAAATAATCCTGTTACCTATCAAGGTACTCCTTTAACAATAGATGAAAAAACAGTACTAAAAAGTGCTTTACGAGTTTCTAACCATCCGTTAAGTCGAACTATTTATAATACTATTGAAGTAAATGCTATTTTACCTACTGAAAATGTAACAGAACGTATTGGAAAAGGTGTTGAAGCAACTGTAAACAAACATCAAATTAAAATTGGTGCTGCGTCTTTTGTAAAACATACCTCAGAACCTTCATCATTAGACACTTCAGTTCATATTAGTTTAGACAATAATTACAAAGGAAAATTCACTTTAAAAAACACCTATAGAACGAATGTAAAAGAGGTTTTTGAAGCATTTTCTTCATATGATTTAGCTGTGGTTTCTGGGGATAATGAAGGAGAAAAAAAATATTTACAACAACAACTTCCTAAAGATACTACCCTACTTTTCAATCATAAACCTGCAGAAAAACTAAACTACATTTCTAATTTACAAGAAAAAGGAAAAAAAGTAGCTATGATTGGAGATGGATTAAATGATGCTGGAGCTTTAGCACAAAGTGACGTTGGAATTGCAATTTCTGAAAATATTAATGTATTCTCTCCTGCTTGTGATGGTATTCTAGATGCTACTCAATTTCAGAAGTTATACCGTTTTGTAAAAGCCTCTAAACAAGCAGTACAAATTATTAAATACTGCTTTATTATATCTCTATTTTATAATATTATCGGATTGTATTTCGCAGTAACAGGGCAACTTTCACCTGTCGTTGCGGCTATTCTAATGCCGTTAAGCTCTATTAGTATAGTAGTATTTACAACAGTAAGTACTAATTTTATCGGAAGAAAACTAAACTAAAAAACATGAAACTTAATCAATATATAGATCACACATTATTAAAAGCTACAGCTACAGAAAAAGACATCATCCAATTGTGTAGCGAAGCTAAAACATACAATTTCTATGCAGTATGTGTAAATGGTTCGTATGTACCTTTAGCTAAAAAAGAATTAGAAAATAGTTCTGTTGCCATCGCTGCAGTTATTGGATTTCCTTTAGGTGCTATGAATACCCAAGCAAAAGTTTTTGAAGCTAAGCAAGCAATTGCAGATGGAGCTACTGAAATTGATATGGTTATTAATGTTGGTAATTTATTAGATGGTAAATATGATGTTGTTGAAAATGAAATTCGTTTGATTAAAAAAGCAATTGGTAACAATGTATTAAAAGTAATCTTTGAGAATTGTTATTTAACTCCTGAGCAAATTAAAACAGTAAGTCAATTGGCTGTCAATGCAGGAGCAGATTATATCAAAACATCTACAGGTTTTGGAACAGGAGGAGCTACTTTTGATGATGTGGCACTTATGAAACAAGTAGGAAAAGATCAAGTTAAGATTAAAGCTGCTGGTGGCATAAGAGATGTTGAAACAGCTCAAAAATATATAGCAATGGGGGTTGAACGATTAGGTACTTCTTCTGGAGTTGCATTAGTTACTACAGGAACTGCTAATTCAAATTCATATTAAAAATGAGTCTACACATTGAAACCAAAAAAGGAGCCATTGCCGAAACTGTATTACTTCCAGGAGATCCTATGCGAGCAAAATGGATTGCAGAAACCTTTTTAGAAAATCCAGTTTGTTATAACAATGTTCGCGGTATGTTAGGATATACAGGAACGTATAACGGTAAAAAAATTTCAGTACAAGGTACTGGTATGGGAATTCCCTCTACCTTAATTTATGCTACAGAATTAATTACTGAATATAATGTCAAGAATTTAATCCGAGTAGGCTCAGCTGGTTCTTATAGGGAAGATGTGAAAATACGAGATATTGTTATTGCTATGGCTGCTTCTACAAATTCTGGATTAAACAAAATCCGTTTTAATGGTGCTGACTATGCACCTACAGCTAGCTTCGAGTTATTTCAAAAAGCAATACACACGGCAAACAAAAAAGATATTCCTGTAAAAGCTGGAAATATTTTTAGCTCTGATGAATTTTACGCTGATGATTTTGACAGTTTTAAAAAATGGGCCGAATATGGTGTGTTATGTGTAGAAATGGAAACTGCCGGTTTATACACTGTAGCAGCAAAGCACAATGTAAACGCACTAACCATTCTTACTATTTCTGATAGTTTAGTAACCAAAGAAAAAACCTCTGCAAACGAGCGCGAACAAACATTTAAAGAAATGATTGAAATCGCTTTAGATATTGCTTAAACAGATAACATTTATAAATTATGAAATCACTTATTCAAAAATATAACATTCCTGGACCAAGATATACGAGTTATCCAACTGTCCCATATTGGGATGCTAATACATTCTCTAAAGAAAAGTGGATTCATAGTTTTAAAAAGTCTTTTCAAGAAAGCAATGAAAAAGAAGGTATTAGCTTATACATTCACTTACCATTTTGTGAAAGTTTATGTACGTTCTGCGCTTGTCATAAGCACATTACGAAACGACATGAAGTAGAAACGCCTTACATAGAAACACTTATTAAAGAATGGAACTTGTATGTAGACTTAATGACTGAAATCCCTGTGATTAAGGAAATTCATTTAGGCGGTGGAACTCCTACTTTTTTCACTGCTGAAAATCTACAATATCTCATCAATGCTATTTTCAACAACGCGACTAAACATCCTGATTTTGAATTTAGTTTTGAAGGACACCCTAATAACACAACCAAAAAACAATTACAAACCTTATTCGATTTAGGTTTTACTAGAGTTAGCTTTGGTATTCAAGACTATAATGCAAAAGTTCAAAAAGCAATTCATAGAGAACAGTCTTTTGAAAATGTAGCCAATGTTACGAATTGGGCTCGTGAGATTGGATATACTTCTATTAGTCATGATTTAATTTTTGGGTTGCCTTTTCAAACTCAAGAGAGCATTACCAATACCATTCGTAAAACTAAAGAACTCCTTCCCGACCGTATTTCTTTTTACAGCTATGCACACGTGCCGTGGGTAAAAGGAGTTGGACAACGTGGATTTAAAGAAGAAGATTTACCTAAAAATGAAGAAAAAAGAGTTTTATATGAACTAGGTAAACAACTACTTTCTGAAATAGGTTATGTAGAAATTGGTATGGATCATTTTGCATTGCCATCAGATAGCTTATACAAAGCAACTGAAACTCAAACATTGCATAGAAATTTTATGGGATACACTTCCAATAAAACGCAACTAATGATTGGGTTAGGAATGTCTGCCATTAGCGATTCTTGGTACGGTTTTGCTCAAAATGTAAAAACTGTAAAAGAATATCAAACTCTTGTAAATAATGGTGAAATACCAGTATTTAGAGGACACATTTTAACAGAAGAGGATTTAGTTATTCGACAACATGTACTCAACATTATGTGTCACTTTAAAACTTCTTGGAAACAAGAAAAAAATACTTTTAAAGAACTCGATCATTCCTTAGAATTATTGAAAGAAATTGAGATCGACAATTTACTTACTATTAACAATTCAGAACTACACGTAAAAAAGGATGCACGTCCTTTTGTTAGAAATATTTGTATGGCTTTTGACGTTCGACTACAACGTAAAAAACCACAGACAAAATTGTTCTCCATGACTATTTAAATTAATAGGAAACTATGACAAATGTCATAGTTTAAGAAAGCACCTACAACTACCTTTGAAGTATAATTATCGGGCAACATTATGGGCGTAATATATGTACTATTAACAGTTAGTGTATTGGTAGCAATTATCTTCTTTATAGCTTTTATTATTTCGGTGAAAAAAGGGCAATACGACGATACGTATACGCCTTCTGTTAGAATGTTGTTTGATGATGAATTAGTGACTAACAAAACAAACGAAAAATAGATTTTAATTCAATTGATTATGGAAATGCAACAATTTTATTACGATAACAAAATCGTGAAAAAATTTATCTACGCAACACTGTTGTGGGGAATTGTAGGGTTCTCTGTAGGATTACTCTTAGCATTCATGTTTTTATTCCCAAACATTACCGACGGTATTTCGTGGCTAAGCTTTGGTCGATTAAGACCTTTACACACCAATGCAGTAATCTTTGCCTTTGTAGGTAACGCTATTTATGCAGGAGTGTATTACTCATTACAACGGTTATTAAAAACAAGAATGGCCAGTGATTTACTGAGTAATATTAATTTCTGGGGATGGCAATTAATTATTATAGCAGCTGCTATAACATTACCTCTAGGGTACACAACTTCTAAAGAATACGCAGAGTTAGAATGGCCTATAGATATTGCCATTGCAATTGTTTGGGTAGTATTTGGTGTAAATATGATTTGGACGATTTTAAAACGTCGTCAACGACATTTATATGTAGCGATATGGTTCTACCTTGCAACTTTCGTTACTGTAGCTGTATTACACATTTTTAACAGTTTAGAATTACCTGTTAGTGGTTTAAAAAGTTACTCAGTTTATGCTGGTGTTCAAGATGCATTAGTACAGTGGTGGTACGGACATAATGCCGTTGCATTTTTCTTAACCACTCCTTTCTTAGGACTTATGTATTATTTTGTTCCAAAAGCTGCTAATAGACCTGTATATTCTTACAAGCTATCTATCATTCACTTTTGGTCCTTAATTTTCATTTATATCTGGGCTGGTCCTCACCACTTATTGTATTCAGCTTTACCTAACTGGGCACAGAATTTAGGAGTTGTATTCTCTATAATGCTTATTGCTCCGTCTTGGGGAGGTATGATTAATGGATTATTAACCTTACGTGGTGCTTGGGATAAAGTACGTCAAGATCCTGTACTTAAGTTTATGGTAGTTGCTATTACTGGTTATGGTATGGCTACGTTTGAAGGACCAATGTTATCGCTTAAAAATGTAAATGCTATTGCGCACTTTACAGACTGGATTATTGCACACGTACACGTAGGTGCATTAGCATGGAATGGTTTTATGACCTTTGGTATGATCTACTGGTTAGTTCCTAAATTATTTAAAACAAAGTTATACTCTAGAGGAATGGCTAATTTCCATTTCTGGATTGGTACATTAGGAATAGTTATGTATGCATTACCTATGTATGTAGCAGGATTTGTTCAAGCTTTTATGTGGAAACAATTCAACCCAGATGGTACTTTAACCTACGGAAACTTCTTAGAAACTGTACAAGAAATAGTTCCGATGTATTGGATGCGTGCTATTGGAGGTAGTTTATTCATTTTAGGAGCTGTTGTCATGATATTTAATATCTACAAAACTGTTCGTAAAGGAAGTGAAGTTACAGACGATTTAGCTGAAGCTCCTGCCTTAACAAAAGTATCTAAATATAGAACTAGTGGAGAAACTTGGCATACATGGTTAGAGCGTAAACCTATTAAATTAACCATCTATGCAACAATTGCAATCTTAATTGGTGGTGTGGTTCAAATCGTACCTACATTAATGGTAGAATCCAACATTCCTTATATAAAAGCAGTAAAACCATATTCTCCATTGGAGTTAGAAGGTAGAGACATTTACATTGCTAACGGATGTGTTTCTTGTCACTCACAAATGATTCGTCCTTTCAGAAGTGAAGTAGAACGTTATGGAGAGTATTCTAAAGCAGGTGAATATGTATACGACCATCCATTCTTATGGGGAAGTAAACGTACAGGTCCAGACTTACACCGTATTGGAGGAAAGTATAACGACAATTGGCATTTCAATCACATGTACGATCCACAAAGTACTTCTCCGGGATCTATTATGCCAGCTTACCAATGGATTATTCGAAACAAACTGGACAAGTCGTTAACAGAAGATAAAATGAGAGCTATGGTAACTTTAGGAGTTCCATACACAGAAGAAGATATTGCAAATGCTCAGAAAAGTATGGACGAGCAAGGTTCACAAATTCAACAGAATTTATATAACGATCCAGATTTTGCTAGAACATACGAAAGTGATAAAAAGTATGCTTTAGAAAACAATTTACCTTTTGTAGAAATGAAGGATCGAGAGATTGTAGCACTAATCGCTTATTTACAACGATTAGGAGTGGATATTAAAGTTAAAGACGTGGAAAATAAACTATCTAAAAACTAAACCAATGCTAAAATTTGTAAAAAATCATTTAGAAAGTATCACAGGAATTGAGATTTATCCAATCATCTCATTATCCATATTCTTTACCTTTTTCGTATTGCTTTTTTGGTGGGTCTTCACTGCGAAAAAAGCTTACATAAAAGAAGTTAGCAACTTACCACTAGACAATTAAATAGCCTATTATGAAAAGAACTTTTCAATCTATAATATATATCGCTTTTGTAGGCATCAGTTTTTGGGCCTTAATTAAAGCAATTACAACCTATCAGAACCCTTTTAGCTTATATGAAAATCCCTTAGTATGGATTTTAATAGTAGCATTGGCATTAGTAGTTTTAGTTAAAGAATACTTCAACCATACTGTTCAGAAGATTGCTGAAGAATTTAAAATGGAAAAAGAGGGAATTGTCCCTGAAGAAGTAGATGAATGGGCATGGGCAAAAAAACTAGTACGCCGTTTTACTAGAACTAGAGCTATAGAAGAAGAACATACCATAGAATTAGATCATAACTACGATGGTATTAAAGAACTAGATAATGTATTACCGCCTTGGTGGGTGTATCTTTTCTATGTTACTATTGTATTTGGAGTAATATACCTTATTCGTTTTCATGTTGCTGGTGGAGATACACAGGAAATGGAATATGAAAAATCGATGGCAAAAGCACGAATGGAAATAGAAAAATATAAAGCAGCTACTCCAAATGCTTTCGATGTAGAAAAGGTAGAGTTACTTACAGATGCTTCAGATGTTAACAGAGGAAAAGCTGTATTTAGATTAAACTGTGCTTCTTGTCATGCACCTGATGGTGGTGGTGGAATTGGTCCTAATTTAACAGATGAATATTGGATTTTAGGTGGCGGATTCAAAAATGTCTTTAATACAATTTATAATGGTGGTAGAGATGGTAAAGGAATGGTAGCATGGAAAAGTACCTTAAAACCTCAAGACATTCAAAAAGTAGCCAGTTATGTAATCTCTTTAGAAGGAAGCACACCCGCTAAACCTAAAAAACCGCAAGGTGAAGTTTGGGAAGAGGAATAACAATACTTCAATAGATAAAAAATAATTTCAAAGTCATAATTAGTAGATAGTTAGTTTTTTTAGTTGATCATGGAAACACCCAAAAACGAAAATTTCAGAGATAGTATCGGGACAATAGACTCGGGTGGTAATCGTGCTTGGGTGTTTCCTAAAAAACCAAGCGGGAAATGGTACCAATACAGATCGTATGTTAGTTACTTCTTACTCGCTTTTTTATTCTTGGCGCCTTTTATAAAAATCAAAGGAAATCAGTTTTTACTTTTCAATGTATTTGATAGAAAATTCAACATTTTTGGATTTCCTTTTTGGCCTCAAGATTTCCATTTAGTTGTAATCTCTATGATTATTGGAGTGGTATTTATTACACTCTTTACTGTTGTATTTGGTAGAATTTTCTGCGGTTGGATTTGCCCACAAACTATTTTTCTAGAAATGGTTTTTAGAAGAATTGAATATTGGATTGAAGGAGACAGAGGAAAACAAATACGATTAAACAAACAACCTTGGAATGCAGAAAAAATAAGAAAAAGAATTACTAAGTGGACTGCTTTCTTTATCATTTCATTTCTAATTGCTAATGTGTTTTTAGCGTATTTAATAGGAAGTGATGAACTATTACAATACATTATACAAGGGCCTTTTAAACAACTTAGTACATTTATTGCACTACTTATTTTTACTGGAGTTTTTTATTTTGTCTTTGCATGGTTTAGAGAACAAGTATGCATTATTGCTTGTCCATATGGACGTTTACAAGGTGTATTATTAGACAATCAATCTTTAGTTGTTGCATACGACTATAAACGTGGTGAAAAAGAAAAAGGACGTGCTAAATTCAATAAAAGAGAAGATAGACTAGCTTCTGGTAAAGGAGATTGTATTGATTGTAAACAATGTGTTCATGTATGTCCTACTGGAATCGATATTCGTAACGGAACACAATTGGAATGTGTAAACTGTACTGCTTGTATAGACGAATGTGATACCATTATGGAAAAAGTAGGATATCCTAAAGGATTAATTCGTTTTGCTAGTATCGAGAACATTGAAAAGAAAACTCCTTTCAAGTTTACTTTAAAAATGAAAGGATACACCGCTGTGCTTGCTATTTTAATTGGAATCTTAACAGGTATGCTTTTCTTGCGTAACGACGTAGAAGCAAAAGTTTTTCGATTACCTGGGCAATTATATCAGCATAAAGAAGATGGAATTATTAGCAATGTATATTCTTATAAAGTAATTAATAAAACCACAGAAGAAATACCTAACGTAAGTTATAAATTACTATCTCATAAAGGAAAAATTGAAACTGTTACCCATCAAAACTTTAATATTCCAAAACAAGGGTTAGCAGAAGGGTCACTTTTTATTGAATTACATCAATCTCAATTAAAAAAGGATAAAACAAAGCTCAAAATTGGAGTGTATAGCAATGGAAAACTTATAGAAACTACGAAAACCAATTTCTTAGGACCTAGAAGTTTTAGATAAAATTAAACGCATATGAAAGTTAACTGGAGTACAGGAATCGTTATTGCAATTATTGCCTTTATTGGATTTATCCTATTTATGGTAATTACAATGACTACAGATAAAAATTATAATCATGATTTGGTAACAGATCAATATTATCAGAAAGAGTTACAATATCAAAACAATATTGATGCTATTAAAAATGCCAAACAACTAAAGCATCCTATTCAAATTATACGATCTGAAAAAGGCTTGAAAATCAATTTCCCTAAAGATTTTAATCCCCAAGAAATTGAAGGTACAGTGTTCCTATACAGGCCATCCAATAAACAATTGGACTTAGAAATTCCTATTTCTTTAACCAATACCTATATGCTCGTGCCTGAGAATCACTTATTGGGTGGCCGTTGGAACATTACTGTCGCATTTAAATACAACAAAACTCCTTATTTACATCAAGAAGAACTAACCTATTAATGATTTTTACTGCGCTCATATTTGGTTTTTTAGGAAGTTTACACTGTGTTGGTATGTGTGGACCAATAGCTTTTATGCTTCCAGTAGACCGAAAAAATCAAGTAAAGCAAGTTTTTCAAATTAGCAGTTATCATTTAGGACGATTAACTACCTATAGTTTTATTGGTCTTGTATTTGGAATTTTAGGAAAAGGGTTTGAGCTTTTCGATTTTCAACAACATTTATCTATTGCTACCGGTACACTTATGATTTTATTAGTAGTTACTCCTACTATTTTTCGTAAGATAAAATTCACCAATCCTTTAAATAGATTCATCATACAAGTAAAATCGAAATTAGGTAAAGAATTAAAAACCAAAGGAACCAGTACTTTCTTTAGTATTGGTTTTTTAAATGGTTTTCTTCCTTGTGGTTTAGTATATATGGCTGTTTTAGGAGCTATTACCACACATAACGTGCTGCTAGGAAGTTTATATATGTTTTTATTTGGTTTGGGTACCATTCCTCTAATGAGCGCTGTGGTATACTTTGGTAACTTTACCAGTGGTTTATTTAGAAGAAGACTCCAACAAATTATTCCTATAGCAGTTGTTGCTATTGGTATATTGTTTATTTTAAGAGGGTTAGGTTTAGATATTCCATACATCTCTCCTACTGGTGCTGTAAGTAATTTAGTAGAACAATCTCAAGTTTGTCATTAAGAAGAAGTTGTTCGAAATGATAAAAAATCAAGAAGAAAAGATATAAGGTGTTTCCTGAGCCTTGTTGAAGGAAGAACGAAGGATCTATTACAGAGAATAAACATTTTTCTAAATGAAAAATATTTTACGTCATTGCGATTGAAGAATGAAAGAAGCAATCTATTTATTAAAAATAACAGATTACTTCATTACACTTCGTTTCGTTCGTAATGACTAAAACATTAAAAAAGCAAAAAGCTTCAACTCTAATTTGAGCTGAAGCTTTTCATTATTCTTTGCGCTTCCCTCCCATTACTAAAAGCAAAACAACTCCGATTAAAATAACGCAAACTAGAGCAAAAACAGCAATCATAACAGCTCCGTTACTCCAAGAAACTAACGGTAAATTTTTCATCTTTTCTGAGTTAATATTTATACCAATTTACTTCATATTTTCAATGTAAAGCATGATGGAAATCATAGTTTTTAATCTCTTTTCGAACTACTTTTAAGTAAGAATTCAAAACGTTATCATTATGAAAAAAATCATAGTTCCCGTAGACTTTTCATTGTATTCAGAAAATGCATTAAGAACTGCAGCCATGTTTGCTAAGCAACATGATGCTGAGCTTATAGTAGTTCATATGTTAGAACTTTCTAACGCAATTGCATCTGTTCCTAATTCATATGTTCAAGAAGAAACTGTTTATTATTTTAAAATAGCAGAGAGAAAGTTCAAAGAATTTTTAGACAGAGAATATTTATCTGATGTTAAGATAACGCCAATCATTAAACATTATAAAATTTTTGCTGAATTAAACGATCTTGCTGTGGCTGAAGAAGCCGATTTAATTATCATGGGCTCTTTGGGAGCTTCAGGATTTAAAGAAGCCTTTATTGGTTCTAACACAGAGAAAGTAGTTCGTACTTCAGAAGTTCCTGTATTGGTTGTAAAAGGAATGCCAGTGCCTTCAATGTTTAAAAATGCTGTATTCGCATGTAGTTTTTCAGACAATGATATTGTTCCTTATAAAAAAGCAAAAAGGTTACTCGCTACTTTAGGTTGTTCATTAAAACTGTTGTATGTAAATACTCCTTATGGTGAATTCTTAACCACGAAGCAACAAAAAGACAAAGTAGCTCAATTTTTAGAAAAAACTAAAACTATTGATCCAGTGCTAGAAGAAGTTGCTTTTGTAGATGACTTAAGTGTTGAAAATGGTATCCTAGAATATGCTAAAGAAAATAGTTCTGATGTAATTGTAATGGGTACGCATGGTAGAAAAGGACTTGCTCATTTCTTTAATGGAAGTATTTCTGAAGATATTGCCAATCATGCAAAAAAACCAGTTTTAACGATTAAGATGTAACTCGAAAGTATTATACATTGATTTTCTTTTTCAAAATATCATTCCTGTAAAGGTTAGTATCTATACAAGTACTTACTTAAGCAGGAATGGTACTTTATATAATCCCTTAACAATAGATTCTTCACTTTGCCTTCGAGTTTCCTCAAGCATCGTTTAGAATGACATAGCTCAATGTCATTGCGAGTGTTCCCTGAGGAAACTCGAAGGGAAAACGAAGCAATCTGTTTTTCGATTGGAAGATTCCTTCAGTCGTTTCACTTCTTCGGAATGACGTGTTTTTTTTATCATTTTCAACTATGTTAAAAATAGTATCAAAAATAGAAACAATACGTTATCGTGGGTGATCCTTGAGTTTTGTCGAAGGATGCTCCAAGGGAGCTCTTCGGAGCAACAAACTACTTACCTATTTCTATAATCTCCCAATTTTATCATCCCTAATTAAAAAAGGAAGTGCAAATGCACTTCCTTTTTAGGAGCTTAGTTATTTTTAAACTAAACTATCAAAACAACATAATGGGGGGATTTTTAATATTGTTCTAATAAATATTGAATTAAATCTGTACTGGTAACAATACCTACTAGTTTATCGTTTGTATCTGTAACTGGCAATGCATGGAACTCACGTGTTGCTAAAATTTGTGCTACTTCTTTAATCGTATCTGTTTCTTTTACACATTCTACATTTTTTGCCATTACCTGGTCTATCGTAAAAATACTATTCAGCACAACTCCTACTTCTGTTTCATACTCTTCTACATTCTCAGCATAACTTACTCGCATTAAATCTGTATGACTTAGCATTCCTATTACGTCATTTCCACTTACAACAGGAATATGTCTAATCTCATGTAATTTGAATAATTCTTCTGCACTTGTTAAATCATCTGTATTATTTAGAGTTACTAAATTTGTGCTCATTATTTTAGATACGGGAGTTCTTTGCTTCATAATTTTTGTTTTTAAATTCTATTCAAATTTCAGAAAACTACACTTTGATAACTATGATTTTTGTCATGCTATTATAAATTTTCTATGTTGACATGAATTCAACTTAAAATATTGACATATTTAAATAATACCCCTCTTGAAGAAGCGACCTCTGAATCAAAATTTTGAAAATCAAGGAAGCAGCATAGGCTAAAAGATAAAAAGCTGTTCGAACGCTAGTGAGTTCTTTTTATCTGTGGAAGGTTCCGTAGTATTTTCTCAAATTTTTATTCGAAGTCTTGATTTTTGTTTCTTTTCATCAAGGAAAAGAAAGGGAATAAATTATTATTCCAATCTTATTGAACAACTCTAAACAAAAAACCTTCTCTAGATAAGAGAAGGCTTCAACATAAAAATATGCTATGATTCTAAAGTTCTAAAAAACTCTCACCACATTAAACCCAAAAGATATTTCTCCTTTAGACCAATCCCCACGCGCTTTTGTTAAAAAAGCACTATCGTTACTTCCTCTAGCATTAGAAAACAGTAACTGAAACACATGTCCACCTGTTTCTATAGCTACACCTAATGTTAGCGGATTATTATATACTGAATTTATATGTTTACTGAAATTATATGCATACTCCATATTAATACTCATACGTTTGCTTACTTTCATCCTTCCCCCTATAGCCGCTAAAAACTGGTTATGACTTCTTCCTCCTGATAAATTAATATCTTGTAAATTCTGACGTACAAATGAAGGAGCAAATTCTAAAGACAACTTTTTAGAAATTCTTCGAGATAGTAATAATTGCATTGTATAACTCATACGATCTCCAAACTTTAAATTCGGATAATTTGCTTTTTTAATTTCTGTATTTATATCTGCGCTTCCATAAGCAACTATATTTAACGGAAATGTATTCGACTGTTTTGCAACACCCACTTTTGCAGTTCCTGAATATGTTTTCTCGAAACTATCTCTACTTAAACTCAATTGCACTCCTTTCCAAAAACTATATGCTAATTGAATTTTTGTATTTGCTTGGTCTAAACCAAAAAACTCTTCTACTCCACCTTTTATAGAACCAAATCTGTGCGCTACAATTAAATATAGATCTCCTTTCTCTGCTATTTTAGTAGATTGTAGGTTTCCTATTTGCATGGCTTTAAAAGCTGGAAAACTATATTTTGTATCAGATTTCGTTTCTTTATCTAGTTCGTCTAACAAATCGTCTTGTGCATAAAAACTCAATGTCCATAATGATAAAAAGACAATTAAAAACTTCTTTATTTTATAAGTATACATTCGTTTAATTTTAATTCTTCTAGTAAATCATCGTAGCCTATAACACGACCTTTTATTTGTATTTCTTGTTGCTTTTCTATTTGTAATAAAGCATTGGTGTTTTTCAATTGGCAATACACTTGTTCATTTAATGTAATTCCTTTCACATCTTTAGAAGTAACAATACCTTTTACCTCAACTATTTTTTGATTCCACACCCTAAAATCTTTATTGCTTTTCTCTAAAAGCTCCATAGCATTTCCTGTAAAACTTACAGCTGCTACTTCAATACTTATTGGTGGCTTATACATGTATTTGTACACACTGTATACTCCTAAAATAATAAGTAGTATGAGCACAAGTTTCTTATTCTTTTTTAACCAACTCATAAGCGATGTCTATTAAAATTTCTTTAGCTATTTTTTTACGTACAATACTTGGGATTTTAATTCCGAAATTTTCAGGTTTTACTGGAAAATGAGCATTGATTTTTATATGCTCATTAACCAATTCAACCGATGCTAAAAGCTCTATTTCTTTTTGTTTTCCTTTGATGGTCAATATTCCTTTTAACGGTAGTTCTTTTTTAGAAGCTATTTTATCCAATGAAAAATCTTCTAACCTTCCTTTAAAAGTAGCTTTCGGATACACATCACTATCCATATAATTCTCATTAAAATGTTCTTGCATTAAAGCAACTTTAAATCGAAAAGCACTTACAAAAAGTTGTGCAGCTATGTCTCCTGTACTAGCTTTTAAAATTGCTGTTGTACTATTGTTATTAGCTGCTACAGGTTCAAAGGCTGCTACTGAAGCTTTAAAATGAGTTTTTCCTGTTCTTGTAAAATATTTTTGTGCAGTTATTGATTGGCTTAATAATACAGTTATTACAAGCATCCATTTCTTCATAATTAATTGTTTTAAAAAGTTCTTTATTTTTATTAATTCTCTGGATATCCTTCAACCTTCCACTTATCAAATAATGCTCTTCTATCTGGAGTTAATAAACCGCTTTGTGGCATTGGATTTGCTGCATCGTTTAATCGTTGAATTAATGTTCCGTTTTCTGCTGAGTTTCTTACTTGCGTATATGTTTCTAAAATCAAACCATTGGCAGGATTTACAGAACTATGACAGGTTAAACAGTTATTAAAAATGATTGGCTGTATGTCTGTGTTATAACTTACTTTTCTATCTGATGGAATTTCTCCTACTAAAGGAATTTCTGCCGTAGTACAACTTGTTATTATAAGAGTAATTAGTATGTAAAATATCTTTCTCATTTCTCTAATTTTGAACATCAATATTGGTAATCGTTTCAGTTTTATTTTCCAAAGGAGCTACAGTAATTTCCTTACTTGAACTTAAAATATCTCCTTCAGAAGGCGCTCCATCATTATTTATATCTGCAACCACTGTTATATAATAAGTGCCAGGATGTAAATAGGTAAACACAAAAGAAGTTTCTTGATTTTCTAGCACTGGGAAATGTAAAAGCGTATCATATGCTGCTAAGTCAGAAGTTAAAATTCCAGTTGCATCTGTTAAAGGATCTTTAGAGAGATATACCAATAAATTTGCGTTTGAAATTGCCGTATTTCGAGTAAGGTTTACTGTTAATGTTCCTAATCTTGGATGATCTGTAATGACGTAAGGGTCGCCAGACAATGCTGCCAATTCATATATTGAACTATTGGCTTGTTGTGCTAAAAAAGTAGCCGATTTAGGACTTTGGCCTGCTTGTTCTACATACAAGTTTGCTGTATTAAATCCATTTTCAAAATCTAAGCCTTCATCTACTACGTTTTGCGGAAAACCAGTAGCATTTTTAGCAGCCTCTGCTAGTTCTAAATGCATTTTCTTTCCTTTAAATGTCATATGACGTGAAGGAAGTCTATTGCCTAAGTTACTGGTGTACGAATTAAAATAAATGCTATCATTTTTAAAACGAAGTTCCATGTACATAATATTTGTTCCTCCAATAGCATCTACCAATCGGTAATACTTCCCTTCTGTATTTCTATTTTCAACTTTATCTAATACAAAGTAGCTCGTCCTATAAATTCCATTTAGCAATCCTCCATTACGTGCCATTATGGTACGCTTACCTTTATAATTGGTTACAAAAAATGAAGTAAATAGATTTCCTAAAGTTCCTCCTTCATGAATTCCATGTATATGCGATGTAGAAATAGCTCTGTAATCCCAAGCGAACCAAGGATAATCGTCTGCAATAACTCTATTATTTCCAACCCAATGTCCTTGCATTTTTTCAAGAAAGTCGAACCCTTCTTGATTAATATCTATGGGAGTAACAGTTACTTGTATTGGATCTGGAGTTGGTGTACTAGCATTTCCACCTGTTATATCTCTAATACCATCTTCGCAACTCATTAAAAAGAGTACCATGGTTATCCCTAAATAAATCTGTATTTTTTTCATAATCCTTATTGTTTTCTTGTCCAAATTTCCGTTAATGGTTTATGGTGTACATAGTTTGTTACGAGTAAAGTGTCTCTGTGCTTTACTAGTAATTGAGTGGTGTTTCCTGTGGTTTTTGTAGCTCCAGAAATAGCATCTACATACATTCCGTTTTTATACTTCAAATTCTTTAGAAAAATATCTTTTGCTGTTCCAGTTTCATGAAGAATAGTAGTTCCATCGTTATAATAAATTACTTTTCCTACTAGCTTTTCTTTTGTATGTGTTATTGCATAGGTAGCCTTATAATACGGACTCTGTACTTGCCATATTCCAAGAATATTGGTATCTGAAATTTTCGAGCATCCAATACTTCCAAGTATTACAATCAGGAATAGGTGTTTCATTTTGTTTGTTTTTTACATGGCAAAAATGAAAAGGTTCTTGGAAGCTTTTTTTGACTTAAATCAAAATCGAAATAATTGCCCGTGTACTTTTTGACCTATATCAAAACATCTCCTTTATAACAACTATAGTTTTGCGATACTTATAACTAACAATACATGGAAAAATTAATGCACCGTTGGAATCTTACGAAGCGAACAGATCTCTTTATTATTCTCTTTGTTTTTTCAATTACCGGTTCTACTTCTATTACGGTAGGTAGACCAATTTTACAGTCACTCGGACTTACAACACAACTCAATCCACTAGTTTATTATCCTCTTCTTATTTGCGCTAGTTTTGTTTTTTATCAGCTATTTCTTTTACTATACGGCTGGCTTTTTGGTCAGTTTCAGTTTTTCTGGAATATGGAAAAGAAACTATTACGTAGGTTTGGATTGAAACTATAAGATTTCTTCGTTATTTTTAAGCATGAAGAAATCCATAAAATGGAGAACCATTATCGCCTTAATTCTTATGTACCTTGCCTTATTTTTTAATTGGGAATGGATGTGGGGAGTACTTTTTTTAATTTGGGTAGTTCCAGATTTATTTTCTGGTGTTACTTATTTTATAGAACCTATTACTAAACAAGGACATCCTGTATTGTATTGGATTATTATAACAACCTGGTTATTAATGGCAATCTATTCGCTATCAACATTATTTATTGATTACAACGCTTATTATTATGGGTAAATGGAAAACCAAGTTAGCTCTTATACTTTTAATACTCGCTGTTATTTTTGAATGGAATTGGTTTTGGGCTGTTTTTATCTTACTGGGTCTTATAAATATGATTAAAAGTAAGACGATTCATTTTGTAGAAGCCGTTTCTCAAAAAGATAGTCCTAAGTTGTATTGGACTATGATTGTTATTTGGTCTTTACTTGCTTTGTATTCTATTCTGAGCTATTTGAATGCAATTTAACACTTCAATTATTTTACAATACGCATGACATAGGGTTGTCACTACTCCACTCTATTTTTGGACCATGAAAAAAATAATTATTGGTTTAATTCTTCTAACGACAGTAACTTGTCGTACATCAGAAGATACAAAAAAACGTACAATAGAGCAAGCACACATCGTGGAAATGGTTTTATGGAAATCGAAACCTGGAATTACGACCGAAACGGCTAAAAAAGCCATTACAAAACTAAATCACTTTGTAACCAAGCAACCTGGTTTTGTTGCTAGAAAGACAGCAATAGCAGCAGATGGAAAATTTTTGGATCTTGTGTATTGGACAGACCTCGCATCTGCAAAAACAGCTTCTGAAAAGGCAATGAAAAACGAAGCTTTAATTCCTATTTTCAGTACCATAGATGAAAAAGAAATGTTATTTCAACATTTTGAAATTTTTAATCGTATTGAATCATTGAAATAAAACAGTAGCATATTTTCAATAAACATATCATTAACATTCCCTAAATGTCTCATGAACGCTTCCTAAGTAAAATAGAAGGAATAGTTAAAAGGTATTTAGGGAATGCTTGTAATTTTAAGAACTAATGTGAATTTACTTAAAGAACTCCTATCACTTAGAATACTTTTGCAAAGTACTAACGAATAAAACTTCACTTCGATTGTACTCAGCAAAGCTATTAAGAGTAACTCAATTACTTCTCGATAGAGTTACTGAGTAACATCGAAGTAACAAAAACTTAGCTAAAATTCATGCTAACTAACAAAATTCTATTACAGTATGCATTATTTAGATTAGTATTATGCATCTAATACTGTTTGTACAGCTATTGCTGTATCTAAAACCATTTTATCAAAAGCAACTGGTTTCCAGTTAAAAACTTCTTGTGTTTTACTAATATCTCCTTCGTATTTTTTTCCTGCATATGGTAACATTCCTTTCATTTCGCTATTAAAGTTTGCTAAAAGTTTTACCATAAATGTAGGTGCTATTTTTGTGCTTACCTTTTCATATCCGCTATTCTTTAAGAGTGTAGTTATGTCTTTATACGAATATGCTTTTTCAGAAGCTACAATAAAACGTTCTCCTTTTGCATGCTCGTTTTCTAAAGCTGCTACATGAATATCCGCAACATCGCGAACGTCTGACATATTAATACTTGCATGAATCATTTGTTGTAATTCTCCTGTAAGTACGCGTTTGAATAAAGTCATAGACTCTCCTGACAAATTAGAAGACAATGTTGGTCCGTATACAGGCCCTGGATGAATGGTTACTAATTCTATCCCGTTTGCAGTTGCATAGTCCCAAGCCGCTTTCTCTGCCAATGTTTTACTTTTTAAATATGCTGTAGCATTTTTAGCATGTACATCTGTCCAACTTGCTTGTGTAATGTGCTCATCTCCTTTTACAGCTCCTAACATGGCTACCATAGAAGATGTTAATACTACTCGTTTAATACCTGCTTTATGCGCTGCTTTTAATGCACGTACAGTTCCTTCTACTGCTGGTTTTATGAGTTCATTTTCATCTTTTGGAACTTTAGAGAAAAACGGAGACGCTACATGCATTATAAAATCGCAATCTGCTGCCGCCTCATCCCAACCAGTGTCTTTTAATAAATCTAGCTCACAAAATTCTAAATTTCCTTTTGGATCTACTTCTTTTGCTATTACTTCAGTGATCCTTGTTGCTTTAGACAAACTTCTTACCGATCCTTTAACGGCGTAACCACTCTTTAATAATGCTACTGCACAATGCTGTCCTATAAAACCTGATATTCCGGTTAATAATACTTTTCTCATTTTATTTTTACTTTTGTTTTGCAAGTAAAATTATATATATTACTTTTGTTTTGCAAGTAATAATTTATTTTTTATGAAAAATGGTTTTCGATGTAAGTGTCCAATCACTTCTGCATTAGATATTTTAGGAGACAAATGGTCTTTAGTTATTATAAAGCAAATGCTTTTTGAAGGCAAAACTACTTTTAAGGATTTTGTAGAAAGTACTGAAGCTATTGCTACCAACATTTTAACGTCTCGATTAAAAATGTTAGAGGAATTTGATATTATAGAAAAACACAAACTGCCTACTAATAAAAAAACGAATCTGTATTTATTAACTGATAAAGGACTTGCCCTAACACCTGTATTAATTGAAATGACATTATGGAGTAAATATCATGTGCAAGAGTTTAATCCAGACTTAAATCTAGATGAAAAACTAGATTATGTAGAAAAAAACAAAGCGCAAGCTTTTAAAAACATTATTGCGAACTATAACGAATACAAACAATCTTTCTTTTAAACCCCAATAATTATGAATACACAACAACAAACACCAACCATAGTTCTTTCAGATTTTGTACAAGAACATTGGACTCCGCAAGAGTCTGAAAATGTAGCTGTAGTAGTTGACTTTTTTCAGCATTTAATGAATGAGCATAATTTTGAATACACACTAGCAACTTATGGTGGTGGTTCGTACACCCAACATAACAGAGCCATTCCTAATGAAATGTCTGGATTAGTGGAATACGTAAAAACATTAACCAAACGGTTTCCTGAATATTCTTTTGATGTAAAACGTATTACTGCCGATGGTGATTTTGTGGTATTGCACAGTCATACTACTTTAAAGGCAAAACACAGAGGAAATGAGCGTAAAGGATTTATCATTACAGATACATTTCAGCTTAAAAATGGAAAACTTACCGCGCATTGGGACGCCATTCAGCCTATAGATTTCTTTACTCGTTTTATATTCCTATTAACTGGTGGTGCTATTGGAAATAATAATCCTACTTTTTAGCTGTTTCACCTGCTAAAATTATAAACATACATAATGAGGAGTTTACAAGCCAAAATCTAATTCTCTTTAATATATCATCTATATTTTTACACCTGATACAATTATGCATCGGGTGTTTAATTTTTAAAATACTTCTCAAAGCTTTAGTTACTCTTTATTCAAAAATTAATAACTTTAATTTCAAAATTAGAGATATTATAAATGAGGAAAGTTAAAGCGTCAATTGAAATTAAAGCAACACCTAAAAAGGTTCTTTCTGCATTTACTAGTTCTAAAATGTTGAATGGATGGTGGGGAGTAGAAAGGCATTTAATAGAATTAAAATCTGGAGGAGTGTATTCACTTGCATGGAAAATTTCAGAATCTGGTATTGGCTACGTTTCAACAGGAATAATAAGTGAATATATTGATAACAAGCGATTATATATTCAAAACTTTGTTTATTTCAATCCAGAGAAATCAATATTGGGTCCAATGTCTTTATTAATCGAAGTAAAAGAAAAAGAAAACTTAACTGAGTTATCTATATGTCAAGACGGATATCAAGAAGGTGGTGATTGGAATTGGTATTATAATGCAGTTAGCGAAGCTTGGCCAAAAGCTTTAGAACTCATAAAGGAATACATAGAAAGCAATAATTAAGACAAAATAAGCAGCTAATTTTTATGAAAATAAAGCCTAAAACAATAACACTAAAAAACGGCAAAGAAATTTTAATAAGACAATGTGAAGTTAATGATGCTGAGCATTTAAGAAATACCATTAAAACCTATATAAAAGATAGTAAGTATATTCCTAAACTTCAAGAAGAATTTAAACTGTCTATAAGTCAAGGAGAAGATTGGATTAAATCTTTTATAGATAGACCAAATTCTTTATTACTTATTGCTGAATTTGATAATAAAATTATTGGAAATATAGATTTAACTGGGAATCCCAGAAAAGTAATGGAGCATACTGCTGTAATAGGCATGGGAATGTTAGCTGAATGGAGAAACTCTGGATTAGGTACTGAATTAATGAAAGCAGCGATTTCCTGGGCAAAAAATAATCCTATATTAGAAATTCTTTGGCTACAAGTGTATACTGATAATAAATTAGGCGTAGGTTTATATCAAAAAATGGGCTTTACAGAAAACGGAATTATTAAAAACTTCTTCAAACAAGACGGAATATATTTTGATAATTTGACCATGAGTTTGGAAGTCAAATAATTTAAAATTAATTCAATCATTTAACATAAAAATATAACATTGTATACTTAATGCAAGACCTATTATCTGATATTAAAAAACACATTTCCTTAACGGCAACAGAGGAAGAAATGATACTAGCCCAAGCAAGTATACACACCTATGCTAAAAAGCAGATATTAGAGGATTATCAAACTATTTATAATACTATTTACTTTGTTACAAAAGGTTGTATTCAATTATGTGTAATGAGTGCAAATGGTACAGAACATACCTTGCAGTTTTCTATTAAAGGTTGGTGGTTAACAGACTTTGATTCATTTAATTATCAAAAAGCTTCTTCTTATCAATTAAAAGCAGTTAGCAATACAGAAGTAATTCAATTTACACGTACACAACTACAGCAACTACAATCTGAAATTCCGCAGTTAGCACATTATTTTAAAGTACTTGCAGAACGTGCTTATGCGGCTTCTTTATATCGTATTTCGTTAATGATGACACTTTCTAAGGAAGAACGTTATTTTAATTACACCAAAGACTTTGCTCGGTTTGCAGATAAAGTACCACAATATATTTTAGCTTCGTATTTAGGGCTAACTCCAGAGTATTTAAGTGAAATTCGCAATAAAAAAACCAAATCTTAAACCAGCTTAATTTTTTTCTACTACATTCCTCCTACTTTTGCCTAAAAAAAGTAGATGCAATCACACAAACTCATCACCTCCCCTGCTACAACTACTATACCTTTGAAAGAATTACATCTTTCTGCGAAAAATAAAGCGAAAATCAATCAGCTATTAGAAGAATTTACCTTCTTAGAAGCTTTGCAAAAATATCAGCTTCCTGTTGCTCATAAAATACTTTTATATGGAGCCTCAGGTTGCGGAAAAACAGCAACAGCCAATGCTATCGCCAGAGAGTTAAACAAACCTATAGTTACCTTGCATTTAGGAAATTTTGTTTCTTCTAAACTGGGAGCTACTGCAAAAAATATTACCGATGTATTTACTAGCGCTCAACTTAAAAAAGCTGTTTTATTTATAGACGAGTTTGATTTTATTGGTAAAACCAGAGATTACGACCAAAAGGATTCTGGAGAAATGAAACGTTTGGTAAATGTACTGCTACAGCTTATTGACAATTTAGCTACAGATACCCTTTTAATTTGTGCAACCAATCATATACAAGCTATAGATACAGCATTGTTAAGAAGGTTTCAATTACAATTAAAGTTTAAAGCGCCCACACAAAAACAATTGGATGCTTATTATGCGCATTTAATTGCTAAATTTCCAAAAGAACTCACTACGTTTAAACCAATCTACAATATTTCTTATGCAGAAGCTAAAGATCTGGTTTTTCTAAATCTTAAAAAGAACATTATTCTCAAAGAAAAGCAACGCAAACAGTTCTTATTTTCTTACGGTACTTTGCAATTAGAGAAAGTTCAGCTAGCAACTTATGGCAGATTGTTAGATGGTAAAGATGCTGTATTGCCTAACTATACATTACAACAATTACAAATAACAGATGTTTCTGTATTGGAAACAAGCGATCAAGAATTTCACCCTATTGCAATTAAAACCAATGCAACCGAAGATACCGTTTCAGGAAAAATATTTGAAATTACTACTGCCGAGCTTTTAAATACCGATGCGTATGAAGTGGATAATTATAAACGTGTTTTAGAAACTTTTGCTTCAGGCGAACAAGCATGGGTATATGTAAAAAAATAAACTAATGGAAAACATTATAGCCAATATAGATCGTATTCAACAGAGAATTTATAATGCTTGTGTAACATCTGGACGAAATCCAGAGACCGTTAAACTATTGTTAGCTACCAAAACGGTACATGCAGACAATATTAAACTTGCATTAAACCACGGACAAACGCTAATTGCTGAGAATAAAATTCAGGAATTAAAAGAAAAGTTTGATGCGTTGCAAGACACACCTCATCAATCGCATTTTATTGGACACTTACAAACCAATAAGGTAAAGGAGTTATTACGTTATAATGTAAGTTGTTTACAGTCTTTAGATCGGTTAAAGTTGGCAGAAAAACTACAACGTCGTTTAGCCTATGAAGACAAAACAATGGATGTGTTTTTACAGTTCAACACCTCTTATGAAGATAGTAAGTTTGGAATGGCTCCTGAAAATGCTTTAGCCTTTGCAAAAGAAATACTACAATTTGATAGAATACAGATTAAAGGATTAATGACCATAGGTTTATTTTCTGCTAATGACGAAAAGGTTCGAAAGTGTTTTCAAGTATTAAAGCGTATTCAAACAAATTTATTAGATCATGGTTTTCCTGTTCACGAACTTTCTATGGGCATGAGTGGCGATTTAGAAATTGCTATAGAAGAAGGTGCTACTATTATACGTGTAGGAACTGCTATTTTTGGTAAAAGACCGTATCCCGATAGTTATTATTGGAATGAAAATTCGTAATAGATTTTGTATGTTTATAGATATATTTAGATGTATTGCGAAATGAAACTATACAAACTCTTATTATTATTGGCTATAATTTCCTGCCAAGGAAAAGAAATAAAAAAAGACACATCAAATATTACTGAAAAAACTGAATTAACGTCAAAGAACACTCATAAAAATAGCACAACGGAAAGTCGAAAATCAATTCTTAAATATTTAAAAAATCAATGGCTTAAAGACTCTTCATCATACAAGCCTATATCTTGGGGGATTTTAGATACTGTAAATGCTTTAAAGTTCAAATATAAAATTTCACATAAGTACCAAACTTTAGGAAAATCATATTATAAAAATGTAGCAAAAGATACTCTAATTATTATCGATCATACTTTTACCCTTGATTCTAATTTTAATATAATAAGTATTCTAAATACTCAGGAATATGATAAATATTATGATTCTGAAGGAACTCCTTATCAAAGCTATGGGAATAAAGAATTACATAAAGTTGGACTTGAAAATGATTATGACATTATCCGTTTTTCTAATAATAACAATAAACTCATTATTGTTGGTGGAGATATGATGCCTTTAAAGTTACTTGGGACTACTAAAAAAGATTGGATAAAAAAGAGTATACTTGGGGTAAAAGAGAATTTGTTACAAAAAACTGATACTGTAGAATATTGTACAGATTTGATAGGAGAAGAATGTTTTCAATATATTTTTGAAAACAAAAAACTTAAAGAAATTAAAAGCCTCTTATAAAAATTAGTTTTTAAAACTAACCACAATCACCTACTATGAATTCAGTAAATGAAATACTTGAGTATTTGAAGAATCATTCTTCTGAAAAATATAAAGAGAATGTTACTAAACTAGGAATTCCTAAAGAAAATAGTTTAGGCGTTTCTATAAGAGAATTACGTAAACTAGCTAAAAAACTCAAACCTTCAAACGCTTTAGCAAAGGAACTTTGGAATACGTATTATCATGAAGCTAAATTATTAAGTGTTTTACTTATTGATGTGTATACTGTAGATCCTGAATGGGCTATTTCTCTAATGAAAGATGTTGTTTCTTGGGACTTATGTGATCATCTATGTAAAAACTTATTATACTACTTACCCGAGTATAATGACTTAATTCTTGCATGGCAAAACGATGAACGTTTGTATTATAAAAGAGCCGCTTTTTCTCTTATTGCGAATGCTGCTGTTCACGATAAAAAAATGGAACCTCTGCAATTAGATGCTTATTTAAATAGCATTCAAAAACACAAATCGGATGCAAGACCGCACGTACGAAAAGCAGTTTCTTGGGCTTTAAGAGAACTTGGTAAAAAAGATATTGAGTCTTATAAAAAAGCAGTGGTAGTTGCTAAAAAACTTGAAGAAAGTGATGATAAAAACAAACAATGGATTGGTAAAGATGCATTGCGTGAATTCAAACAGCTCATTCCTATTAAAAATAGAAAGAGATTGGTTTCTAAAAACAGTAAAATGGGAAAGTTATATGGAAATCAATCTTAGTTAAATTCAAAATAGTTTTTACTTTTGATTTAGAAAATTACAATCATGAAAAAATTACTTTCAATATTCATAATAGCAATTACATTATTTAATTGCAAAACTGAAGAAAACTCCCATATACAAACACTTTCGCTAAATGAGTTTGAAAAAGCAATTCAAATTGAGAATGTACAACTTATAGATGTACGTACTCCTGAAGAATACGCTGATGGACATATAGAAAATGCTGCTGTTATCAATTATTTTGGTGATGATTTTAAAGAAAAAGCACAGCAATTAGATAAGAACAAACCTGTGTATTTGTATTGTAAAAGTGGAAAGCGAAGTGCTAAAGCTTCTAAAGTTTTAGGAGAACTGGGATTTACTAAAATTTATGATTTACAAGGTGGTTATAATGCTTGGTCTAATAAGTAATTGATCTTTTATTTTTCTTAACTTTTTTATTCCTTTCAACAAAGATCTGGATTCTTTCAAGGTGTATTGTAACTCCCAAAAGTCATTTCAAAAAAACTCGCTATTAAATTGTACGTGGTATTATTTTTGATAAAATCTAAGCTTATAAAAAACTACTACAATGCTTAGAAAACTACTATTACTACTTGTATTAACTATAATAACTTCATGCTCTTTTAAAACTATTAATTACTCGCATGATTTCAGCACTTTTCAAAAAGGTATCGATTTTACGCAAACATCGGGAGAATGGTTGTTAAATACCATGAATTTACCTGAACAAAGAGAGGGAAGTTTAGAAAAAATCGCATACGATACATTTTCTGATTGGACAGGCAAAAAGGTTGTAAAAAAAGTGAACATGAAAGATAATACTGGTAAAAAGTATTCTTTTGCCATTCCATATCAACCTACAAAAGAAGAGTTTACTTTATTAAGTAAAACTACACCATACAAATACCTTATAAATATTCATTTAGGAAGTGATCAAAATGGTCCAAGGCTACAAGAATCTGAAATATTTATAGATCTTTATGATATAGACAATCATAAACTAATGGTTAGTGAAAGAGTTATTGGAGTGCTTGATAAAGTAAATGGTAACGATATTGGAAATAGCTTTAAAGTAGATGTAATTCCTAATATGATGTCTAAACTTTTAAGAAAAGGACTTAAAAACATTGAGAAAAACTCGAAGTTTTAGAAAATAATTTTATTACTAAAAAAATCTCTGTAAAAATTACTACAGAGATTGGTTTATTTTATCAAGATCAAAAAGCTATATATGCCTTAATTTGTTCTTTACAAGAATCACTATCTCTATGATTTATTACAAAATGAAACGCAATGAACAAAAAGACTTGAAATTCCGATTAGAATTTCAGGCATCATAAAAGATTATTAATGGTTGCTTTATTTTTCTTCTATTAGTTTTTTTAATTGTTCTTTGGCTCCTTGACCAGGTCGCTTAGCAAATCCATTCACTAACTCTCCATTTGGATTATAAATCAAATAATGAGGAATTGTTTTAATTGCTAAATCTTCGATTACTTTTGAGACATTTCCGTTTTCTATAAAATAATTTTGACTGTCTGAAATACTATCCATTTTTATAGCTTTTTTCCAGCTTTCTTTTTTGTCATTAAGACCTAAATAAATAAACTCAATGTTACCTGCTTTAATTTCCTTTTTGAGTTTATTAGATTCTGGCATTGTTTTTCGACAAGGTATGCACCAACTAGCCCAAAAATCAACGAAAAGCCATTTTCCTTTATTGTTTTCTAAAAGATTACTATAAGTCAAAGTATCGTTTGCCTGATTTGTTAAAACCAACTCATTAGATTTACTGAAATCTAGTTTATAGTCTTTTTTTAGTTTATCTAATTGATATACGTTAGTCGTATGTTTTTGAAGCTTCTTAAAATATTTTTCTTTGTCTTTTACCCTAAAGTTTTCACCAATTCCATTATAAGCATTAAATAATAAGAAGTTTTTTGCTGTTTGATTAAATCGTTTGTCTTTTAAAATTGAATCAAATCTAATTCTTGAATCGATGTAAAATCCACCAGAACTTCCATTATTCTCATTAATCAAATTTAAATCATATTGAGATATGTAATTCAAATAATCTCTAAAAAATGAGAACTTCATTAACGAATCCGTTTTGGTTAAATCGAATCCATAAACTTGCTCAATTTTTTCTTTATCACCTAATGATTTGTTTTGTGTTATCCATTTTTTAATGTTCTTCGATTTTTTATGCTTTTCCATTAGCATATTTAAAGCTTCTAATCGGTATAAATAATTAGTTTGAGAGATTACGTTGTTATTTTTTAAAGAATCTAACAGTGCTACCTCTTTTACAAAATCCTGTTTTGCTTGGTTATAATATTCGATAGATTTTTGCTCGTATTCTTTCGTATTTTCATTTAAAAATAGATTGCCAAAAATCAAAAAATGGCTCGTGTATTTATTGTTAAATAATTTTTTGAGTCGGAAACTATTATAATTTAGTTCCACATCACTTACTTCTCTATTTATAATTCTCCCTTTAGGAATATTGTGTTCGTAATTAAATACAACTGTATCGCCATTTTTAACTAAAAAAGTCTCTGCAATTGAAGTAAAAAAGTTGTTTGTAGATAGTTCAAGATAGTCTTTAAAAGTTTCTATGGTAATTGTATCTGATACATTGGCTTTTGGTTGCCAAGTTTTAACATTGTTCATATAATCTAAATATGTAAAACCATTATTCCTCCAAAAAGATTTTGGGCCTACACTATCCTTTAGTTTTTTTCCAATACTATCTTGTTTTAGTAGATGGACATATTCTTTAGGTGCATTTACAGAGATAAGAACAATCTTATTTGGTTTCGGTTTTTCTGTTATGCTATTCCCTTTTTCCCTTTTACAAGAAACCAAGATTAAAATCAGAAGTGATATGTAAAATATTTGTTTCATTTTTCAGCTTATTGCCAATGTTTTGAATAACCGTTATCAGAGTTTTTAATTATTATTTTTTTAGATTAAATATACCGAACGTATTTCTACAGGTATTATTTCGATTTTAAATTATATTTTTTTGAAAGTAAAATATAATAAGGTTAAAATTAAGACTGTGAGCTGAAAACCTCACTTATTAAACTAGTTTAAAAGTTATTACCTATTTTTCACCTATTGTTTTTTCAATTTCATCAATCGATAAGTTTACCCCCAACACAATTCCATTCTCATCTATCAAATAATTATAAGGAATCGCTTGAATACCGAGTTTATTATTTACTTGTTTGTCTATATCGATTAAATTAGTCCATTTCAGACTATCTTTTTCTATAGCTTGAAGCCAATTCTCTTTGTTATCATCAATTGAAACGCTAACAATATCAAAGTTTTCTTTACCAAGTTTGTTTTTGAGTTTTATAAGTTCGGGATGTTTTTTTCTACAAGGAATACACCAAGAAGCCCAAAAATCAACCAATATTTTTTTACCTAGAAATGATTTTATATCAACATTCTTGCCCTCGGTGTTTGGTAAAGTAAATTCCAAGAATGGTTTATTAACTCCATATTCATTAAGGTTTTCAATCCCCATTTTAAACATTTTCAAATCATCTTGACTTTGTTGCGTCGTGTCAATTTTAGAGTAAAGTTCAATAAGTTCATTTCTTGTCAAGATTGGTTCTATTAATGCAAGTTCTCCTAAAATGGTTCCGCTAATAGGATGATTTTTATTTTCTTCAATGAAAACATTTAACTTATTGTAGAGTGTATCTTTAAAATTTTCTTTGTTCTTATTAGCTTGATAAAAGTCTTTGTATTCATTTTGAATTTTAGCAGAGTAAGATCCTTTAATATCTGTTATATTTAAAAAATTTATTGTTTTTCCGTTCTGATTTTTTCTCTCGTAATCTGTTTTAATTGAAATATGACTGTTCTCAATATATAACCAAGCTGCATTTCCGTTTGATTTTAAGTTTAACCATCCTTGTATTGGTCTTTTAACACTTCCATTGAATTCAAAACTGTTGTTCGAGACTTTTACACTGTCTTTTATTGTTCCATAGTTTAAAAAAATATAGCCAGTATATTCTCCGTTTATGGTTCCAGAAAGATGAAATGATTTTTCTTTTGTGTTTTCTTTGCAACTAACAAAAGTTAGAATAATTAGAATCGTTAAAATATTTTTCATAGGTTGGTTTTAGTTTGCTTGTAATGGTCTCGACTATGGTTAATACGGAAGTTCCGAGTACAGAACTATCGAGCTAGCACTTAGCCAAAACTTTTTATTTTGATTTATCTCTTATATTTTAAGGCCAAATCAGAAGATTTAACGGATTTAGTTAAAAACTGTAATTTGGGTTAAGCACCAAACCCCGTATTAACTATAGCCATTGTTAGCTAATGTTTTTCTTTCCAGAATTGCCACCATTTCCTTTCTCTACTGGAAGAGTTATTGTCAGATGGATTAGAAAAAGGATCTTTAAGATAATTTTCATCATATCTTTCTCCTTCTTCTCCCTCAACTATTGCATTTAATTCATTAGCAATTGAAATCATTTTTTCAATTATCCAATTATCCGGATTTTTCACTGTAATCTCTCCGTCTTCCTCATAGAAAGTAAAAGGAACTTCACCTTTATCTGATTTCCATAATCCAGCATTTGGTGTTGAAACTGTTAATATTTCACCTTCATTAAGTTCGGCAGAAAATTCTTCAATTGGTTCAAAATGTGAGTCCATCTTGATATATTGAGCCCATTCTTCTTTACTTATTTTTTGACTTTCTTCTTCACGTTTTATGTTAAGTTCGTATCCCATTATTATTAATTGTCAGTTTTTAATCAGTTAACTTTCTCATTACCCATTCTAATGGTCCAGATTTTTTATGCTTTCTCCAAACTACTGCAAATAGAATACAAATTAAACTAAATCCTAATGCATAAATTACAGAAAATTCAACTGTATATTTACCCATTTTTGTAGGGTTTATTGCTTCAATAACTCCCATTCCAATAATGACGTGAGCTACGTAAAAGGTTAAAGCTAATTGTCCTGTTTTGTTTAATGCATCAATGATTTTATTGTTTTCAAAACGTTTGGCTATAATTATGCAAGCTGTAATTATGGTAAATGCAATTGAAATTCCGTTGAGCATATAAATTGGTAATGGCGGCATTGGGTTCGTGCCGATAATTTCAGCTAATTCATTTGCGGACTCTTGGTTTCCTTCTGATAGAAATACAATAGAAAAATATGACAAAACTTGTATCGAAATGAAGGTGATTGTACTAATCCAAAATATCTTTTTTATAATTTTTTCACTGTGCAAATCTTGTTTTCCAAACCAATAACCAAATAACATAAAGGCAGTCCAAGGGATTACTGGGTGAAAACCATTAAAAAATAGGTTTCGGACAAACCCTTTAATCGTCCAAAAATTTTGATAATCTAATCTTTCAAAATTCCAACCAGTTTCGTAATTCCAAAATGTCATTAATATTGGGAAAGTTACAATTAAGGCAACGGCTGAAATGATAATCATTTTCTCATTACTAGTTAAAAACAGGATTGTGATTCCCATATAAATTCCATAAAAGTGTAGAATATCTGCTGGCCAAATTGTTATGTAAGAAATACCAATTATGAATAGAAATAAAGCTCTTTTTATAATTCTATTACGAGCAATTTTCAATTTAACTTTATCGTTATTTTTGATTGCAGGGTTTGTCATTAAAGCAAATCCAACACCTGCCAAAACTACAAACGTTGCTGCTGCTTTTCCATCAAAAATACTGGCTAAAGATTTTACCCAATCCAAGCCTTTTTCGCCAAACACAACTTTGAAATTTACGATTATCATTCCGATAACCGCTAATGCTCTTGCGACATCAATTCCAATTATTCTTTTCTTCATTCTTTTTTATCTAATAAACTCAAGAAGTTCAAAAACCATAACAACCATAAAAGACTTAAATAGCTAAATTCATTACCAGCTATCATGTTGTATAGATTTGGAATTCCAATTAATCCAAAAAACCTGTCCACCAAGAATTCAAATTTATATTCTTCATTTATTGTTTTCTTACGGTTTCGGCTATGGTTAGTACGGGAATAGAAAGTCAATAGACTTTCAGTTTAGCACTAAGACGAAGCATTTTGTTTGCTTTTAATTTTTTCTTGTTCAAAAGTCAAATCAAAATGATTTGACAACCTCATAAAAATACACTAACTTTTGGATTAAATACTAAAACCCGTATTAATTATAGCCAATGTTAGCAAACGTTTTTTAAAAACCTATAAAATTTTCTCCAAAACTACTGTAAATACTCATCGGAACATAATCTACAGTAATAGATGTTATAAACTCTTTTTTATTAAAGATTAGTTTAGAGAAATATGAGCTTGAAGATTCTCCACCAAATAAATAGATATATAAGTTTTCTCCATCTTCATAAGCCTCTATAATTCTTATATTCATTCCAAATTCACAAAAATTTGGATTGTATAGGTTTCTATACTCTTCAATTTTAGTGTTTATTTCGGTGCCGTTAATTTTGATAGTCAAAGACTTTAATTCTTTTAAAGATTTAAGTTCGTTCTTGGATGTATAGTATATAGCACCGAAAGGATATTTTCCATCTATCTTATTAATAAAATCATTTTCTTTATCATATACTATTTCGTGACTCCTTTTGTCAAAATCTTGTAATTTTATTTCTATTTCACATTTATCTCCACTATCTAAAGAATCTCTTATGAGTATATAATTCTCCCAACAAATATTATTTTTTAGTTTTCTTAATAATTTTCTATCTGTTATATACTTTTTATGTTCAGGATTTTTGAGTGAATTTTTAATAATATAATCAACAAAATATTTCGGCATATTTTTATCCATATCTCTATCTAAACCTCTTTGATAAAAAATGCTTTTTTGTGACTCTTGTCTTATATGTTTAATGTGGTCAAACGAATTTGAGTTTTCTACTTTGCTTTGTTTATAATTGTTTTTTGTAATTCTGGTTCCACAAGAAATTATTGTTATTAAAATAATAAATAAACGGATGAATTTCATTTCAGAATGAGTTTAGAGTATATGTTTGCCAACACCCAAATATACATATTGCGTATATCTTTCTTTTAATTATGATAGTTATCCAAATATACAGAAAACATACAAGCAACTATATCTCAATGTTTTTATTTATACTTAGAATAATTATCATTTTAATAAAGCGAATGTTACTTAACAAAAAAGGAAAATACTACAACTTTAAAATAAAAAACTTTAGTTCTATATTATATGTATTCTTATACATTTTCAGTTTTTTTGTAAATAATATATTTGTTGTAATTATAACTCACAATCTCTAATTTCATGAAAATGGCTTTCTCTTTAATTAAGAAAAATAGTATTAAAACTATTTTATTAAAAGAGGTTTTATTTACTGTTTTTTCTTTTTTAATGGTTACAATGTCTTTATTTCATGTTTTTTTTAATGCATCTTCACAAGAATATTTAGAGCATAAGAAAACCTATAAGACAATAATACGAGAAAGAGATTCTGGTACTTTAAATTTAATAGAAGATTTTAATAATGTAATAAATCAAAAGCCATTAGATTCTGTTGTCTTTTTGTCAGAAAAATTACTTTTAGATTATAAACAACACTTTAACAACTCAAAACTTAAAATAAAAGAATATAATTCTAAAAAAAAAGAACTTGTTTTAAAACATTCCTTCAGAGGTAGATCAAGTTTTCATTTTTGGATTCACTCAATGGGCATAGTCATTTTAGGATTGTTTTTTAGTTCTAAATCATTATACAATGATATTTTAAAAGGAAAGAATTACAGTGCTTACTTTGTATCTATAACTGGTATTATAGTTTGTTTTTTTTGGATTATTCATTTAACATTTTTAACGGTTAATGATTTTAACCAGAATAGTTACATAGTATTAATTCTCGTCTGCTCTATATTATTTGGTTTTTTTGGAAAATATTCGATTAATTATATTGTTAAGATGAAACTAGAAAAAGAAAATATGTTTAATGATGCAGTAAGAACAATACAAGAATTAGAAAAAGAAGTGATATTTAAACAAGAAGAACAAAAGGTAGAGGAACGTCAACGTATATCTGAAGAATTACATGATAATGTATTAGGTAAATTATTTGGCACACGCATTGGTCTGGGATTTTTAGATGTATCAGAAAATAACAACAAGAGTAAGTTTCAAGTTTTTCTAAAAGAATTACAAGAAATAGAAAACGAAATTAGAGAAGTATCTCATAAATTAAATGCAAGTATTGATACTTCTAATGCTGGATTTATAGCAATTATAGAACAACTATTAAAAGAGAAAAGTAAAATTGGGCATTTCAAATACTTATTAGATATCGATACTAATATTAACTGGGAAAAAATAAACGAAATATATAGAGTAAACCTATATCGAATAATGCAAGAAGCTCTACAAAATATTATCAAACATGCACAAGCCCAAAATGTAGTCTTAATAATTACAAATAACAATAGCAGAATAGATATAGAGATCAAAGATGATGGAATTGGTTTTGATTCTCTAAAAGAAAGTAATGGAATTGGTATTTACAATATAAAATCAAGGATAAAAAGGTTAAAAGGTACAATACTTATTAAGTCAAAACCTAATGAAGGAACTGAATTAAACATCTCTATTCCGTATAAAATTCAGAAGTTAGAAATCACTAATTAAATAATAAAAACAACAAACCCTGTAAACACAATGCTTACAGGGTTTATTTGTGGAGACGCCGAGAATCGAACTCGGGTCCAAACAAGTAGCTTAAGAGCTTTCTACATACTTAGTTCTTATTTAATTTTCGACTAAAAGCTGATCAAGAACTACCCACTTTTAGCTTATCTTCTTAAGTTTCGAATCGCTATCGAAGCACTAGCGCTTCTATGTTTACTTTTATGATGCCCAAAAGTGAAACGCCGTAAACCAAGGCTTTTCGTGGACATTTAGCTTGCACACCTTGTGTGCCGAGGCTTCAATCTTACTGTAATTCGGATTATTAAGCAGCTAAAGCGTAATTATTTTCGCCATTTAAATAGTTGAAATAAGTTTAACGAGCATCATTTCAGTCCTCGGTATGCTTACAATTTCACTAGCCTTGCTGTCAAAACCAGTCGTCCCCAAAATGTCAAAGAATCAAAATTATAACACCAAATTATGTACCAATAACTAAAGTACAGACTTTTTGACATTTATTACCGCTTTTCTTATCGGTTAGTTTACTTCCTAAAAACGCGGGCGACAAAGATAAAAAAACAAGTGTATCCAGCATAACTTATAAAGCATATCTCGTTAATTTTTCATCTTTCATGTTCTATGATTACTCTTTTTCTAATCTTTCCTAAGATTTAAAAATAGTATACTTCGCTTCAAAAAACGATTTTGACACTTCTTTATCGTCTTTATTTTGACATTTCTTCGTTCTTACTAAAAACATAAAACACTATATGTAAAACCTTTACGGACACTCCATATTAATATACTTGTATCAAAACCTAATTTTGACACAACTTCCTTTTTAGTAATATTGAAAATCTTTCTACTTTGCATCATAGTAATAGTTTATAGAAAACCCTTAGTAATATACTTTTATATATACTCCTATCATAAGATACTTTCTTATATAGGAGTTTTTTGTTGTGAAAAGCTTATGAAATACTACTTGTACGATACAATCAAATCGAGTATTTTCGCATACTATCAAAGTAATTTTAAACAAATAAGGTCTTATTTGTTTAAATTTAATACAAATAAACATGAAATTCGGAATAATAAAAGAACGTAAGAACCCACCAGATAAACGAGTTGTTTTTTCACCTGCTAAATTAAAAGAGTTTAAAACTACTTTTCCTCAAGCAAAAATTGTAGTAGAAAGTTCAGACATTCGTGTATTTACAGATCAGCAATACGTAGACGCAGGAATTGAAGTAACAACAGATCTTTCTGATTGTGATGTTCTTTTAGGAGTAAAAGAAGTTCCTGTAGACGCCTTACTTCCGAATAAAAAATACTTCTTTTTTAGTCATACTATTAAAAAGCAACCATACAACCGTAAGTTATTACAAGCAATTCTAGAAAAAGGGGTTGAATTATACGATCATGAAACTATCATTAAAGAGAATGGTGCTCGCTTAATTGGTTTTGGTCGTTATGCAGGTTTAGTAGGTGCTTATAATGGTATTAGAGCTATTGGATTAAAAGAAGGAATATTTGAATTACCAAAAGTAGAATCACTAGCAGATTTAGATGCTGTAAAAAAAGAATTAGACAAAATAACACTTCCAAAAAACATTAAAATTTTATTATCTGGTACTGGAAAAGTGGCTTATGGTGCTAAAGAGATTTTAGATCACTTACAAATTAAACAAGTAAGCGACGCTTTGTATTTAACTTCTAAGTTTACAGAGCCTGTGTATTGTATGGTAGATGTTATGGAATATGCAAAGCGTAAAGATGGTAAAGTAGGCGATAAATTTGCTTTCTACAAAGATCCCTCTGGATATGAAAGTAACTTTATGCCGTACGCAAAAGAAACTGATTTCTTTATTGCTGGTCATTTTTATGGCGATGGTGCTCCATATTTATATACGAGAGAAGATGTAAAGTCTGATGATTTTAAAATTAAATATGTAGCAGATATTTCTTGTGATGTAGATGGACCTGTAGCAACTACATTAAGAGCTTCTACTATTGCTGATCCTATTTATGGATACGATCCAATGTCAGAATCTGAAGTATCTTATCAAAATGATGGTGCTATTGTTGTAATGGCTGTCGATAATTTACCTTGTGAATTACCAAAAGATGCTAGTGAAGGTTTTGGTGATATGTTTTTAGAAAATGTAATTCCTGCTTTTTATAATGGCGATAAAGATGGAATTTTATTAAGAGCAAAAATGACTACTGATAACGGTGAGTTAGCTAAACGTTATGCTTATTTACAAGATTATGTAGCTGGTAAAGAATAAGAATTTAAGAACAAGCTATCTAACATATTTATAGATGAACACTATCAAACCCTATATCAGCATACTTCTAGTATTAATTATTGTTGGTTGTAAAACAGCAACAACAAAAACTGATACTACTAAACCCGAAAATGAAACAACGGATACGCTAGTTAGTAAAATTGGTGAATTTATTTCAACAAAGTATTTAACCGAAGCTGACCTAAGAGTTATTACAAAAGAAGATCGAATATTTCGGTTTGCTACAATAGATTTAAATGGTGATGATAAAAAAGAGATTTTTATTTACCTTAACTCTACTTATTTCTGTGGTTCTGGTGGTTGTTCATTTTTATTGTTAGATAGTAATTTTAAACTGATTACAAAATTTACAGTAACTCAACCTCCTATTTTAGTAAGTAATGATAGCGAAAATGGTTGGAAAAAATTATATTTATACTCGAAAGGTTATAGAGAAATGATATACAATTCTGAAACAATGTCATATCCTTCTAACCCATCTGTTGAGAAAAAAGTCTCAGATGAAGATATTAATCAGTTAAAGAGTGTAATTAAGCTATTTACAAAAGAGCAAAATAATAATCATTATTATTACTAGTAATAGCTATTTCGCTTCCTAATCTATTACTAATTTTTAATGTTTATTATACAAAAACTCATAAAATATATTACTTACTTTTTATCTAGTATTTTGGTATATCTAGTTTTTGCAATACTCATTAGTTTTATTACTGTAAATAAGGAACAAGCCATTATCCATTCTAAACAAGTGTTTTTAAGCTCTAACGGAATTCATTTGAGTTTGATCATTCCGTCTCAAGAACTTTCTGAGGAGTTAAAAAAAGATTTATACATTCCATCTAATGCATCGTTTGTTCGTTTTGGCTGGGGAGATGAGAATTTCTATATGAATACACCTACTTGGAACGATTTTAAGTTGAAATATGCTTTAGGAGCTTTATTCTTAAATAACTCAACACTTCTTGAAGTAAAACCGATTCGTTACCCTAGAGATCATTGGAAAAAAGTTCCTGTAAACGATACACATTTACAAAAATTAAATGCATATGTTGCTGCTGCATTTCAAAAAAACAGCAACGATACAAAAATAGTACTGCAACAAAATATGTATCCAAACTCTCAGCTGTATAAAGCCAATGGCTCTTATTCTCCAATAAAAACATGCAATACTTGGGTAAATACTGCTTTTAAAGAAAGTGGTTTAAAAGCTAGTTATTGGACTCTTTTTGATTTTGGATTACTTAATAAATATCGTTAATGGTAGAACTTGATAAACAATTTTTAGTGGATACCGCTAATATGAAAATGCCTTTTGGGAAATATAAAAATGTGTATTTAGCGGATATTCCTGAATATTATTTGGTTTGGTATAAAAACAAAGGGTTTCCTAATGGGAAATTAGGTAGAATGATGGCTTTAGTATACGAGTTACAATTAAACGGACTTACAGATATTCTAAAAAAACTAAGGGCATAAACTTCTAAAGTTTATACCCCGTTCTTACATAAATTGCCCCTAAATATAATAATCTATGTTTCGCTTATAACAATGACATGTTATATGTTATTCCTCCTGAGTAAATGATCGAATCTCCTAAGTTTCTTCCTTCAATTACTTTACCAATTCCCGCACTTATTCCTAAGTTTGGAATGATTTCTTTATATACTGTTAATCCAATTCTAGCATAATCTACATTAGTTTCAGGAAAGTTTCCTACAAATGCTGGTGTACCAATATCTATTCCCGTTTCTGAGTTTGCATAATCTGCCCAAGCTTCTACATAAATAAACTTGCTAGCATATCCTATTTTTCCTGTAGTTACAAATGCATTTGGCACATTAAATTCTCCTCCAGGTGTTAAATTATTATCTGCATCTCCTCTAAAGTTATACCCTGCAAATAATGTTGAAAAGAAACCTATGTCTGTTTGTAAGTGTAATCCAGCACGTACATCAATTCCAAAAGCTCCACTTCCTATGGCCAAAATACCATTTGGTTCATATCCTGTAGGAATTACAGCAGTTACTCCTGTTAAAAAACGTAAATCTGCCTTTTTAAAATTAAACTCGTAAGCGTTTAACTTTAATGCTATTGAAATATCTTGAAAATCTGAAATTGACGTGTTTCCATTAATTGGATCTGGTGTATTACTTGTATTACTTGCTGAAAAGTAAGGTACTTTTACAATCGCAGATAAACGATCTGTAATACCATATTTTGCAAATAATGTATAAATATCTTGATTAATTTGTCCGTGCGCTGGTACAGCATCTTGCTTTACGTCTCCTAAATAAAATTCATCAAATTCACTTCTCGCATAAGAAGCAGTTACAGATAAATCTCCTTTCTTGATACCAAAGCCATCATACATTCCTTGCGCGTTAGAAACTAAGGGGGCACTTATTAAAATGTAAAATAAAAAAGTTAATTGATTGATTTTTTTCATCTCTAAATTGGTTTAATTCCATATCTGTCGTTAAAAAGTCTATTCATTACTCGCGATTTAAATTTTTAACTTTTTTAACAAAAATCACCTTAAATTTAACAGCGATAAAATACCTCTTAACCTGTCTCAGATAATGATAGAGAAGTTTACTAATCTAGTTACTAAAACTGATTTTACATTATTAAGATTTTTTAGATAAACGTTCTAAAGAAATATTCTTAAAAATTGCAAATAGTACCCATAATAATACGCCAAACCCCAGTGTAATATACCATGCCTCTATTTCTAGAAAACTGGCTACACTTTTTTTAAGTAATCGTATGGGAGAAGCTATGATATCCCATGAGTTAAAACGTAAAAAGCGACCTAAATAAATTCCGAAACCACACAGAAAAAAACTAAATACAATAGTATATTCTGCTATAGTATTAGACCATTTTTCTTTAACAAGTAAATAGATATCTCTACTAGAAATAATTGCTAATAATAAACCTGTGTAGGCAAAACTAAATAGCAGGAACAAATCGAACCATACCATTGGTTTATTCGGTTTAAAATGAATAAAATCGGTAATAATATAAGGAGCATTTGGTAAAAACAGTAACCAAACTAATACCCCAAATAAAAATTGAACTGTATTTTTTTTATGTAATGCTGTTTTTTTATACCACTCAGAAAGTACATAAGGTATTAACGCTAAAAATAAGTTCCATAATAAAAAACTATAGTTTAACGATTGGGTTAATTGTACTCTAAGCAAATCTAAAAACACACATAAAAGCACTAATATTAGTATTCCTTTTTGTGTTTTGGTAAAATGTCTCATGTCCATTTTTATGTTATTTTAAAGATACTGTATATCTGTTGTTTTCTTTTAAATAAAGTTTAAAAGACTGTCTAAAAAAAACACTTACTATTATACAAATCTCCTAAATAGAATTATATAAATAGATTCTTTTAAACAGTCTTGTATTTCTTATCCGTTATTCCAGTCTATTTTACGAGAAGCATACATTACCGCTGCTAGTATTACAAATAAACCAATACTACCTACCAATAATGCATAGTTTTCTAATTGAATAATTACAAAAATGAATGTATACAAAGCTGCTAAAGAAATTCCTATAAAAAGAGGGAATTTCACTGTTTTTAAAATTGATTTTGAATACAGTGTGATTAATAAGACTACTGAAACTCCTGCGATAACATACGCCTTTAAATAACTACTATGTTCGGATATAGAAATTAAGAGCGTGTAAAACATTACCAACGCTATCCCAATCATTAAATATTGAAATGTATGAATAGGAATTTTACTCATTGTTTGAATTAAAAAGAAAACTAAAAAAGTTAAGGCAATTACTAGAAAACCGTATTTAGCTGAGCGTTCACTTTTTTGATACTCATCTACAGGTATCATAAAATTCACACCAAAAGCATAGGCTTTTAAATTTGGGATTCCATCAAAAGATTGCTGAGGAAATGGCCTATTAATATCTAACACTTTCCATTTGGCATCAAATCCATTCTCTGTAATCTTGTCTGAATTTAATGGTAAAAACTCCCCTATAAAATTTGCTGTTTTCCAATTAGAAACCACGTTTACATCTGTTTCTTTTCCAACTGGAATAAATCGAATTTGTTTACTTCCATTAATGTGCATTTTCATAGAGAACGTAACTGGGTTCTCAATTGGCACATCTGCTTTTTTAATAAACTTACTCTCTAACTTATGTAAGTTTAATCTAGGATAGTGTTCTACTCCATATTCATGATCTTTTCTAATTGAGCTACTAGTATTTGTAGTTCCGTATTGAGAAGCAAAAGCGTATGTATTGTTGTTAAATTCAATTTCAACTAGTTTATTCACTCCTTTCAAGTTTGAAGTTTCAATAATTAATTTTGATTTATCCCAAAGAATATCATCTTCCTTAACCTCAACTTCACTAAAATCAGGAGTATTGAAACGCCCATTAATACGAATTTCACTACCGTATACAGCTGTTTTATATATTCCTCGTTTTTTTTGTTCTGGATTAATCGTCGTTTGAATATTTAATTGTTCAGGGAAGAAATAAGCATATTTTATATTTGTTTCAACCTCTTCTTGCTGTGTTTGTGCAGCGGTATTAAATATTTTCTTAACTGTATATGTTTTATAGGGAACTTTTAAAATAGGTCCATATAACAATACTTCTCTACCCCATTTCTGATTAATTTCATTCACTACTTCTTTTTGTCTATAGTGACGTTCTTTAATTAACGATTTCACATACGACAGTGGAATTAGTAAGATAAGAATTAGCATACCTATCATAAGCATTCTTGCTGAAATTGATGTTCGAATCCACTTTCCAAATTTTCCTGATTGTTCTTGTACTTTTTCCATTTTATATGAATTATTTATTATTATTTCTATTCTTTTTAAAACTACCTAGCTCATAGCTAACTAGGTAGTTATTCGCAATCCTCCCTTAAATAATTTTAAAAAGAACTTTGAATTTCAAAGTTTATTTATAAAAAAATTTAACCTCCTTTAATTAAGCGTTCTAATGCTTCTACATGTTTTTTAAATTCTTCTTTACCTAACTTTGTTGCATAATATTTTGTATTGGGTTTTCTTCCTATAAATTGTTTTTCTACTCTAATAAACCCAACTTTTTCTAAAGCTTTCGAATGACTTGCTAAATTGCCATCCGTAGCTCCTAACAATTCTTTAAGCCTATTAAAATCTGCATACTCATTTACTACGAGTATAGACATAATGCCTAATCGAATTCTGTGATCGAAAGCCTTATTTATATTATTAAGTAAATTTTTCAAGGTAGTAAACTACTTTTTTTCGTATTTATAATACATTAATATTCCGTACAATATGTGCATCACTCCAAACCCTAACACCCAAAACCAGAAACCGTATCCTGGATAAATAGCGCATAATAAACCAAGTATTATTTCTGTATATCCTAAGTATTTTATGTAACCTAAAGTGTATTTAGATGCATTGACCAAAGCTAACCCATAAAATAATAACATCAAAGCACCAGTTTGCCCATATCGTTGCTGACTTAAGATAGTTAATGTATAAATTCCTCCAGCTACTAAAGGCACCAATAAACTTGTTAATAATCTTTTGGTAGTTGCATCCCATATTTTTTCTCCGTTCTTTTTTGCCTTTTGAGTAGTTAAATAAATTCCAGTACCTACACTTAATACAAATACAAGAACCATATCTAACAAAATCAGATTAAATATTTTTCCATCTAAAATTAAATATCCTCTAGCACTTGTAGCTACCAACCAATAAGCATACGCTGCACCTATTAACGCATAAATACCTGCTAAAATTCCTGATAAACCACTTAACGAGATAAACCGAGAGGATTTACTCATTAAATTTTTAATCTCTGTAATGTCTTTTAAATAATCTTCTGAACTCATATTGAAAGAACTTTGAATTACAAAGTAAAAATAAAAAAACCAATCTTACAAATAACTCTTGTTTATTTTTTTGATGAGAAGTTTGTTATTTTTATCGCTATGTTAATTAACACAATAAAAAAGTTTATTCTTTTCTTAATCTGTACAGTTGTTTTTATGAGTTGTAAAAAAGATTTAGACAATCCTCTAAAAATATTTCTAACTTCAGAAATTCCCAGTAATACTCCTATCCCATTTAAACAGGATTTAGTTCCTACAGATAAGCTTATTCATAAAGGAATGTTTAGTCCTGACTTACAAGAATATTATTACACTGTTTCCGATAAGAAATTTGAAAAGTTTGATGTTTATATGATAGAGAAAAGTAACGGAAAATGGTCGGAACCTAAAAAAGCTTTTTTTAATAGTTCATATAGCGAACATGGAATGAGTTTTTCTCCAGATGGAAATACTTTGTATTTCAGCTCTACAAGACCTACTTTCATTGATGGAGTTCCAACTACATGGCATATCTGGAAATCTGAAAAAATGAACGGTAAGTGGACAAGTCCAGTTTTTGTAGATATTCCTAACTTAAAACATAAATTAGTATCACATCCTACTTGTACTAATTCTGGGACTTTATATTTTCATGCTAGTGATTTAGATTATAGCAACATGCATGTATACCGTTCTAGAAACATAAGTAATGTATTTCAAGAAGCTGAGAAGATTTCTATAAATCCTAAAACTGGTGCCTGCACTCCATTTGTTTCTCCTAATGAAAATTATTTGATTTTTGCTTCTCTTGGTAATCAATTAGATTTAATGATTAGTTTTAGTAATGAAAATGGTAAATGGTTACCGCCTAAAAAGTTAAATGATACGATTAATGATTTTGGACAAGGAAATCCATATATAACACCAGATAATAAATTTCTTTTCTATACAACTAATAAACCTCAGGAGGAAAATTGGTGTATAAAATGGGCAAATTTAGAATCCGTTCTAAAAAACAACTAAATATTGTCAAGTGAAACCTGCAGAAAATTATATTTTAAATCTAACAGAACCTTTTAAATCTATTGTACTACACTTGCAACTTATTGTAGAGCAAAACTTTCCTAATGCTGAATTGCAATTCAAATGGAAAATTCCTTTTTACTATTTGGATAATAGTCCTCTTTGCTATTTCAATCCATCTCGTAAAAAAGGATATGTAGATGTTGGTTTTTATACAACACAAATATTTGATAAATACAATGAATTTGTAATTTCTGAAGGACGTAAAAAAGTAAAATCGTTACGTTATTTTTCTGTTGAAGATATTGACAGCGATATATTGGTTTATGTGCTTACAGCAGCTCATGAAGAAAAAGGTTTTTGGAGAAAATAGATTCTCTGCTATTCTTCAACCACTCTAAAAGCCAATGCAGATTCATCATCAAAATACACTGTTAAAATACCTTTTTTTGTCGAGTTAATTGCAATATTGGTAAATGTGTCTACATGGCGTATTTTAGGCTTTTTTGCATAGGTATCTCCTTCGAATTTATAGGTAATTTTAGTAGTATCGTCTAAATCTTTAAAAGTTAAAAATATTATGTTTTTATGACTTATGAGCTTTCCTATTTTAGGAGAAATCAACTCTGCTTCCGTGCTTAAAAACGTATTCCAAAACATTGGATATTCGCTAAACCTTTTCATCGGAATCTGTTCTAAAAACTGTATCCATTTAGGATCACTTGGATAATGTGTTAAACTTAGTTTATCTATAGGAGTATCAAAATAAGTATAACTACATGCTTGTCTGTATTTCTTTTTATCATAATCTATTCCATAGGTAGCATCTATTAACACCCATCTATTATAAATTTTAACAGCATTCCACACATGATTTTTATATTTAGGCGTAATTCCAATATCTTCTGGTGCATTTCTTACATACCCTTTTATCAATTCATTTTCTAACCCTAATAAATCACATAACTTTTGAAGAGTTAATGCCATATGTTTACATACACCTCTTTTAGTTTTAATTGTTTTTTCAACCAGTTTATCATTATTCATTTTAATTCTTCTGGCTAAATCTTCTTCATTAAAATATACTATTTGTTCTGGTGCTTGTATTGTAAAACTTGAAGCATATTCATAGGTAATATTTAAAGTAATCCATGTATACAATGCTTTTACTCTGATAAAATCGCTCTTAAAATCGCGTTTTATAGCTTGTAATAATTCTTGAGACGAATTTATTGTCGGATATGCTCGTATTGTTTTTTGTATTTCTATTTCATTTTGTGAAAACGTAACTCCACAAAGGAAAATAAGCAATAAGGCTGCAATTTTTTTCATCCGTTAATTTCTAAATATTAAAATGACCCAAATTTTAATTGATTAAAAACTCGATTGCTACTTCCCTATCTATTAACAAGAAACAAACGTTTGCATTTGGTGGTGGAGATATGGTAACAGTTGTATTCTTACCTTTAGTAACCACGCTAGGTCTTTGTGCTATGCTAGAACCTAAAAAACCAATCAGTATTTCTTTATCTGCTGCATTTGTAAGTACCATTTTTATAGCTCCTTTTGCATTTCTTTTTACAATTCCAGATTTAGGGCTCACTAAATTAACATTTGATTTTAGGAAATCATGACTATAAATGGGTTGCTTATAAAAATCTTCTTTCTCTATTCTACCTACTCTCAATCTCCATATTGATTTTTCTGGTAAATGTGTTTTAAAATATTTCGTAGCTGGAATATTGTAATAATACGGATTAAAACGTCGAATCCATTTTCCATTACTTTCTGAGCCTGCTCCCCAAGTAGCGTCTATATAGATCCATTTTCCATTTAGTTTAACAGCATTCCAAGCATGATTTGGTTGTTTTCTTGGGTTCCCTATACTATTCGATGAATTACGTACGTAGCCTTCTATCACTTCATTTTCTATTCCCATCAAATCACTCACCTTTGCAAATGTTCTTGCATATCCTTCACATACAGCTCGTCTCTTGCTTAATGTTTCTGACACTGTCTTGTCTCGTATTTCTTGCAACTTTTGCTCTCGTTCTTCTGGTGTTCTATAACGAAATCTTGTTTTGGTTTGTCTATTAGGATTATAAAATTCCTCTAAATCATACCGAATATTTTTTGTCAACCAACGATACAATGCTTTTACTTGATCTTCTTTCTTTGGAAAATCTTTTTTTATTGTTGTTGCTAGTTTATCTGCTGTCAGTAATCCTGGATATCCTTCAACCTTTGATTCAATTCCTGAAAAATCTTGTGCTACAGCTATAAAAACTGTAAAAAAAATCAATATACTTAACCTCATATTCTTCTCTAATCAATAATTATACCTTAAGTTAAATTTAGCTGTAAAACTAAGTTTTTAATCTAAAAAATGTTATTAATACCTTACTGATTATAAAGTTCCTTTAACTTAGAAATAATTTCTAAAACCATCATATTTCGATAAAAAATAGCTAACTCACGAAACCTATTAATATTATTAACATCAAATAGAGTTCCCTATTTATTTAGGGAAATTATACTCTAAATTCTTTTCATGCAAAGCTTTTAAGTTTTTCGAGTTTGCTTTTGGAATAACCGTAGCTAATAAAAACAAATGTTTATTTTTCATTTCTTTTGTAGCTAACATCATTTCTAATAATACCTTTTTCCCATTTGTAAAACTATCATAAAAAACAATAGTTGCTTTAAAATTATGCTTTGTTACTTTTGTTACTTTAGCCACTATTTTATCGTAATCTATTGTAAATCTATTTTTACTATTTACTGCTTTGCACAATCCTCTATAGTATTTTTCTAATTCTTTTGTTAATTCTTGAGTTGTCATTTCTGATCTATTTACAATCTGCATTCCAAAATAATAAGTAAAGTACTCTGGGCTTTTAGCATTAAACATTCCTGGAGAAAACCGCAACTCTTCATATCCTTTCCATGGAATATCTTTCGCAAAATCTAATGGGAATACAATCTTTTCTAATCTCCATGCTTCTGGATACTTTAATATAGTTGCTTTTTCTTGTGCATTAACTTGTAATACAATCAAGTTTAGCAACATTACTAGTAAAATCTTCTTTATATTTTTTGCTTTCATTTTTTCAATTTATATAAATCACAAATGTATAGGTTAATTCAAAAAGCTTCCTCTAAATTACACTAAAATAGCTACTTTTAAAGTTACTAATGGGTAACACTTCTAAAGAACTATGAAAAAAACTGTTATTATTATTGCTGGCTTATTACTTATTTTTCTTTTGGTAAGAACCAACTCTAAAGGAAAACAACTTACCAACCATATAAAAGGAGTTATTCATAAAACTTTTTCATCTCCAGACTATATCAATAAGAATGGAGATTCAATTGTTACTCGTGTAAAAGTACCTAAAGGGTATCGAAGAGTTTTATATCCTAAACATTCATTTCAAGAATACTTAAGAAATTACCCATTAAAAAAGTACGGAGTTCCTATTATAAATTATGATGGTTCTAGATATTTTGCACAACATTGGCATGACGCTGTGTTAGAAATTCCTGTTCCAAAAAATGGATTACAGCAATGTGCAGATGCTTTAATGAGGATTAGAGCTGAATATTTGTGGAATACTAATCAAAAACAAAAAATTGGATTCCAGTTTACTTCCGGACACTATTGTTCATGGGAAAAATATGCAGCAGGCTTTAGGCCAAGGGTTAAGGGAAATACTGTTAGTTTTCATAAAACTGCTGCTCCAAATTACTCTAAAGCTAATTTTTACAAGTATTTAAATCTTATTTTCACTTATGCAGGTACAGCTTCTCTTTATGCTGAATTGCCTAAGGTTGCCATTAAAAATTTAACTATTGGTGATATGCTTGTAAAACCTGGTTTCCCAGGACATATAGAAATTATTGTAGATGTGATTACTAATGAAAAAGGAGAAAGATTATTCTTACTTGCCCAAGGAAATACTCCTGCTCAAAATATTTGTTTATTAAAGAATTTTGAAGCTACTGAAATTTCTCCATGGTATCAGTTCAAAGAAGATGAACCTGTATATACTCCTAGTTATTATTTTGACAAGCCTATTTTTGTAAGATTTAAATAATCAATTAAGTATTATTTTCTGATAAATACTGTATGCAACGTTCTCTTAATTCCCAAATTTCATTAAAGGATGCATTAATTTCCTCCTTCTCAATCCAATCTTTAAGATATTCTTGGTGGTAATTTACTTTAAAAGTTGCTACTTGATCTGGTCTAATTAATTCTTCTGAAAGCAGTGTTTTTTCTATCTTATCAAAGGATGCTCCTATAGATGTAATATCGATTCGTTCTCCATCTATTTTTAAATAACAATGTGCTTCAGGAATGTACCTCACCGCCGAATCTTTGAGCGTGTCACCAATATTAGTATTCGTTGCATTCATTCGATACATTGCTAATACTAATTTTACAGACTCTATTTCATGTTCATCTGCTATTGCTTTTAAAAAAGCATGTTTAGAGCTGCAACTTCCCTTTCCTTCCTTAAGTACTAAGGAAAGATCGTTTCTACTTTTATTTCTTCCGTAAGGTAACTTTTGAATATACAGTACAAGATCTTTCCAATTTGTAATTCCCTTACCTCTTACTTCAGTAGATAAAGGTTTCTTAGCTGTTATGAAAAAATCTAAGTTCAATTACAATGTATTTACTACTTTTCTAATAGCTACTAAATTCGATAATAGTTTTTCTAAATAATCTAAATGTAACATATTAGCTCCATCTGATTTTGCATTTGCAGGATCGAAATGTGTCTCCATAAATAGTCCGTCTACATTATTTACCACTCCTGCTCTAGCGATCGTTTCAATCATATCTGGTCGTCCACCAGTTACTCCAGAATTTTGATTTGGTTGTTGTAAAGAATGTGTCACATCTAATACCGTAGGTGCATAAGAACGCATTGTTGGAATTCCTCTAAAATCTACCAACATATCTTGATAACCAAACATTGTTCCTCTTTCTGTAATCCACACTTGGTCGTTCCCAGAATCTTTTACTTTTTTAACCGCATGTTGCATTGCTTCAGGGCTCATAAATTGTCCTTTCTTTAAGTTTACAACTTTTCCAGTTTTAGCAGCTGCTACAACTAAATCTGTTTGACGCACTAAGAATGCAGGAATTTGTAATACATCTACATATTCTGCAGCTTTGGCAGCATCTTCTATTTCATGTATATCAGTAATAGTAGGTACGTTAAAAGTATCGGAAACTTTTTTAAGAATTTTCAACGCCTTTTCATCTCCTATTCCAGTAAAACTATCAATTCTACTTCTATTCGCTTTTTTAAAACTACCTTTAAAAACAAATGGAATTTCTAATTTATCAGTAATTTCCACTACTTTTTCTGCAATTTTTAAGGCCATATCTTCACCTTCTATTGCACAAGGTCCAGCTAGTAAAAAAAAGTTATTTGAATTTGTATGTTTTATATTTGGAATATTTGATAAATTCATCGGTAAATTTTTGAACAAAACTACAAAATAATATTATCTAAGTCTAAACATTAAACCAAACATACATGAAAAGAATCTCTATATTTTTAATATTTTCTCTTTTGATTTTGTCTTGCAAACAGTATATAAATGCGCAAGAGACTAAAAGCAAAGAAAAAAAGACTGCTACAACTACTGTACAAATTAATCCTGCAACTGTAAAAAAACATTTATTCACTTTAGCTTCTGATGAAATGGAAGGTAGAGCTACTGGTACTCCAGGAATAGAAAAAGCTGCCCAATACATCGAAAATGAATTTAAGAGAATTGGTTTGTCTTATTATGGTGAATTAACTTCTTACAGACAAAACTTTAAACATAAAGATATTGAAATGTTTAATGTTATTGGTGTACTGGAAGGAAAAAGTAAAAAAGATGAATTTGTAATTGTTTCTGCACATTACGATCATTTAGGAGTTAAAAAAGAAGGAAAAGGAGATCTTATATATAATGGAGCAAATGACGACGCTTCTGGTGTTGTAGGTGTGTTAGCCCTTGCCGAATATTATGCTAAAAAAGACACTAATGAAAGAACTATTGTATTTGTATGTTTTACTGCTGAAGAGATGGGACTTATTGGTTCTAAGTATTTTGGTAAAGACATTGATGCAGATACATTTGTTGCAGGAATCAATTTAGAATTGATAGGAAAAGAACCTAAAACTGGTCCAAAAACAGCTTGGCTAACTGGCTTTGATCGTTCTAACTTTGGTAAAATCATTCAAAAAAATTTAAAAGGTACTGGTTACAAGTTATTTCCAGATCCTTACCCAGCATTTAATTTATTCTTTAGATCTGATAATGCTTCTTTGGCTAAATTAGGAGTTCCATCGCATACTTTTTCTACTACTCCTATTGATATCGATCCAGATTATCATAAAGTTACGGATGAAGCTTCAACATTAGATATTGGAATTTTAACTGAAACAATAAAAGCTGTAGCGATTGGTACTTCCTCTATTATTAATGGTAAAGACACACCAACAAGAGTAGTGATAAAATAACTTGTATTTATCACCTTTTTAAAATACACCTCTTTAAAAAACCACATCTTTAAAAATTGATGTGGTTTTTTATATACTCCTCTAAAAAAACTCACCTCCAATAGAAAACCCTATACTTTCATTACTATTTTAAGATATTTTCACTTATTTTTTATCAAAAACATAATTTAAAAAGCAAAAAACTAACTATTTCTTTATTTTTTAGACCTTTTTTTGATATATTCGTTTTCGAATTTTAAAAAACCCTTCAAACAAATGAAAAAACTAGTACTTAGCTTGGCTGTGGCTACGCTGATTATCTCATGCTCTAAAAATGACGAAATCCCACAACAAGCACTAGAACAGCAATCCGAATTATTATCAAAAGAAGCTATTAACAACAAAATCCAAGAGTCTATAGAAAAAACTGGAGATTTTGAGTGGATGAATACTGATGCCAATACTATATGGAGTGCAGTAACACATGGTAATAATTTATTAACTATTGGATACGGTAGTTCAGAAAGTGAATACCAGAAAAGTCCAAAAACCAATCTTATAAAGAATGATTTAATTCAGTTAGTAAGAAATTTAGAAAACGACGGCAAGTCTAACAAGTCACAAGACGAATTGTATGCTGATGAAATAATTAATGTAATTGATATTAAAGTTACAAAATTAAGTACTATTGAAACTTTACTTAAAGATCCTAATGTACGTTATTTAGAACCTGCAACTTATACTTTAAGTAACAATGATGAAACAAGATCTTCTGGTGGCTTCGGTTGTGGATACTCATCACAAACTATTTCATCATCAGATTACAGAACCGTAGCTCCTGGCGCAATGGTTCCTTGGAACTTTGATCTTCATAATATTCCTGCTGCTTGGAATTATAGTACAGGTAGAGGAGTTACAGTAGCTGTTATAGATACTGGTTTATCTCCAGAACAGAGATTAATGAATCAAGAATTTAATGATGGTTATTCTTCTGGAAGAACTGTTCAGAAATATGGAACATATGTAGATTCTTGGTGGGCATGGTCTAATAACTATGATGGTGTAAACGATAAATGTGGACATGGTACTAGTATGTCTTCAGTTGCTACTGCACCAAGAAACAACAATAACCTACCTGTAGGTGTAGCTTACAATGCTAACTTAGTAAGTTATAGAGCTGTTGCTAACGTTTTAATAGACGATTATCATGAAAAAAGAGGTGTTGCAGAAGCGTTAACTGCTTTAGGTAACAGAAGTGATGTTAAAGTTATTTCTATGTCTCTTGGGTCTCCTTTTAGCATTTCTAGAGTTAAAGATGCCATAAGATATGCATACAATAGAGGTAAAATGATTGTTGCAGCTGGTGGTACTTCTACTTCTTTTACAACTTGGTATGGAGTTATATTCCCTGCAAGTATGAGTGAAACAGTAGCAGTTACAGGAGTTAAAGAAGGACAATACTCTAAGTGTGATGTATGTCATACTGGATCTAAAATAGACTTTACTGTGCAAATGCAGAGAAATAATGGTACAAGCAATAAGGTTCCTGTATTAAGTTATTATAATGATGCTGCTAACTATGTTGGTGGTTCTTCTGTAGCGACAGCTACCACTGCTGGAATTGCTGCACTTGTTTGGGCTAAAAACCCTACTTGGACACGAGCACAAGTATTAGATAAAATGAAAAGAGCGGGTGAATTTTACCCTAATAAAAATTCAAGTTTTGGATACGGAAACATCGATGCTTTAAAGGCTGTTCGATAAAAATAGACCTATATGTATAATATATAAGGCTAAATAATCCTATACCATACTAACCAAATCTTAAAAGCTTCACAATAGTTTGTGAAGCTTTTTCTTTTTTATTTCTGTTTGGCATGAATTTAGTATTAAAAATTGAAAACTATTTAAATAACCTGTGCTAATAGTACATTTAACAGCTATTTTGTAACTTTCGCACGTTTTAATTAATTATCAATATCGAGATGAAAAAAATTACTTTTGCAGCTCTTTTATTTATTACAACTATGATATCTGCCCAAGATAGGGATGGTAATCTGTTTTATTCTACTGTAGAAAAAACAGATTCTATTTACAAAGCGAGTGTAGATATTTTTGAAGTTGGAAACATAGAATATATAGAAATAGAGCTTGTAGATGAGAATAAAGATGAATTAGCCTCTGCACTAGCTCAGTTAATTTCTAGAGATGGAAAATACTTTCTAAGTTTTCAGGAAAAAGAAAAACAAGTATTTCCTGAAGACATTAGTTTGACATTAAAGAATGAATACAACGATATTAAATATCCACAAATTAATATTAAGTTATTCGATAAACATTTAAGAGTCTTAGATTATTCTCAAAAAATCTTTTATTAGACACAAAACTTAAAAATCCCAAGCTTAAAACTTGGGATTTTTTATGAAGTATAATCACTATCTAATACATATATCTTAAAGCAGTAATATCATTGCTATTAAATTCACCATTCGTACTTAAATTAAAACAAGCTAACATAATAGAAGTTGGGTCGTAACCAGAAGGAGTTCCTGGAATTGGATTTGCTCCAATACTACCAACTCCTTCATTTACATTTTCACCACAACTTTGTCTAGAAAAATAATCTGTATGGCGTAGGCCTACAGCGTGCCCTATTTCATGTGTAATTACATGCTCATTTACATTCGTATTCAATGCTTCTAATCCATAAATTTGAATAAATTTAAATGGAGCTCCTTCTGCTGGAAAACCTGCAGAACCTCCACTACCACTTTGACTCGGATTATTATACACCACCATATCTTCTGATTGGTAATTTGCTCCAAAAGTTAGATTAAAATTAATAGATAAGTTTAGTCTATTATAATTATTTACAGCCCATTGTAAAGCAGTTTGAGCTTTACTAGAAAGGCCAAAACCTCCACCACCAGTATAGCCAATAATGTTAATTGTTGTGTTTTGAGCTACTAAATTGTTTGTGTGGTAATTTCTTCCTGAAAGTTCCTCTTCTAGGTTTGGTAAATTCAGAATTTGTTCTTCAGTCATATGGATATCTCCTTCTAACTGAATCATTGGTGTGGTGGTTCCGTCTGGTAATATAAAATCTACTTTTTTCACATCATTAGTGTTCATGTTTAAATCTGCTAACTTGCTTATGATTTCTTCTGATACACCATTTTGTTCTACATAAACTGGCTGTTCATTACTTTCCTCTGTTTGACATGAGAAAAAACTAGCCACAATTAAGAATAATGTAATTCGGGGGAACTTCATTGTTTTCATTTGTAAGTTTAGTTTTACGGTTTATACTATTTTAAAAGCGGAGTGATTTTTCTATAAAATCCCATTTTAGCGTTTTTTAATCTTTGTTGTAAGTAATTAAGTATAATTTTAAGATCAACCTAAAAGCCAATTTTCCCTAAATTTAAATTAGCAGTTAGAATCTTTTATATTATAAACAATAAGCTATGACGAGGATCTGACAATAAACTTTTAACTCTTAGTTTACCTAGAGTTTAACTTATCTATCTAAGAATAGATTTTTTTGTAAAGCTTTAAAAGTTATGAATTCAGATAAATGATTGTAGTTTTTATATACTACAGATAATCCCTTCATTTTTAATTATCCCGTGACTAAAAAACACTAAATATTTATTTTTCAGCACTATAAAGATGATAAAATATTATTAGTTTACCTCAGGAGAAATCCCTTTTTATAAAAAAATAAAATCCCGAGCAAAAGCTCGGGATTTTTCATGATCAACAAATAATAGTCTTCATTTGTTGTATTGTTTTGTGCTGCTTCTTAGTATAAATATCTTAAAGCAGTTACGTCATTGTTGTTAAACTCACCATCAGTACTTCCACTGAAACAAGCTAACATGATTGAAGTTGGGTCGTAACCTGATGGAGTTCCTGGAATTGGGTTTGCACCTATAGATCCAGCTCCTTCGTTTACATTTTGTCCACAGCTTTGTCTAGAGAAATAATCTGTGTGACGGAATCCAACTGAGTGACCAATTTCGTGTGTAATCACATGCTCATTTACGTTTGTATTAAATCCTTCTAACCCGTAAATTTGAACAAACTTAAATGGCGCTCCACCTGAAGGGAATCCTGCAGAACCTCCGCTACCACTTTCATTTGGATTGTTATAAACAACCATATCTTGCGGTTGGTAGTTTGTTCCATAAGTTAAATTAAAACTAATAGATAAGTTTAATCTGTTGTAATTGTTTACAGCCCATTGTAAAGCAGTTTGTGCTTTATTAGAAAGACCGAAACCTCCACCTCCTGTATAACCAATAATATTGATTACAGTATTTTGAGCCACTAAATTGTTTGTGTGATAATTTCTTCCAGATAACTCTTGTAAGTTAGGTAAGTTTAATGCTTGTTCTTCTGGCATATGGATATCACTTTCCATTTGAATCATAGGAATTGTTTTTCCATCAGGTAACAAAAAGTCTACTTTTTTAACGTTGTTAACGTTAACGTCAAAATCAGCTAACTTAGCAATTACTTCTGGTGAAACATTACTCTGAGCGGCCTCATTTACTTGCTCATTGTTTTCTGTTTGACATGCGAAAAAAGTACTAGCCCCAACTAGTAACAATGCAATTCGGGAGAATTTCATTTTTCTCATTTTTAATTTAGGTTTTAATGGTTTATAAAAAAATTTTAACGAAAATATAATATTTTATTAACAGTTTTAACAAGAATTTAATATTTCACAAAATTGAATTCAATGTTTACATTTAAACAATCTTGTCATTTTTTAAACATATAACAACCTAACAACCAAATCAATACAAACCCCTATAAAACCTAGCGAAATACTAGGAAAACTTTAAATTATAAGCATAAAAAAAGATTTTGAATGTGTGTTCAAAATCTTTTTATTTAACCAAACTTACTTATAAAATTAACTATAAAATTCTTTTTTTTTCTTTAAAAAGAGGAAACTTCTTCTAACCTCCCTCTCAACATTTACATGAAGAAGTCCTCTTTTGGGGATTACGATACTTAATTGAGGATTATAAGTATACCTTCTATTAATTATTAATTATTAATTACTATAATGAACTTATCTTTCTTAATTCTTACATTATTATGACACTCTTTTTCGAAAAAGTCACTAGCTATTATTTCATCCTTTTTAAAAAAAGAAACCCCAAACATAGTGTTTAGGGCATTCTTGTCTAACCAAACTTAGTATAAAAACTAACTACTACTCTCTTTTATATTTTTCAAAAAATAGGGCTTCTCTATACAATTGTACAAAAGAAGCCCATTTTAAGGGATTATTCTTGTATATATTGTTTTAATGAACTTTTTAAAGTTTTCTATTTTTAAGACACTACACTTTTCAAAAAGTCACTTATTTTTTTATTGAATAGTATTATAGTAGGTATTGTTTTTGAAAAACCTCGGATTTTACACCCGAGGTATTTTCGTCTAACCAAACTTAGTATAAAAACTAACTACTACTATTTTTAAAACTATGTGTAATCTCTTTAAAAGAGTTAGGCTTCTTTAAACTTTAAACTATATGTACGTAAAAGAAGCCTATTATTTTAAAGGACTATTACTATTTATATTATTACAATGAACGTTTCTTTTTAAAACAACACTTATTATTTTGTTGTTACATATAATAAGACACTGCTTTTTTTAAAAAGTCACTAATAGTCAAAAAAAAAGGTCAAAAAAAAATTTTTGACCTTTTTATTAATATAAATATTTTCGAAGTACCACTCGATGTTCTGGAATTGACTTATCGTAGTTTTCTACTAACAACTCAAGAATTTCTGGGGCTTGTTGCCCTATTTCTTTTTTAGACACAAATCTTGCAACATATAAATTGTATTGTTCTTTTTCTTTTTCAAAAATTAAAAAATGTTGAGCATTTAATTCTGTGTATGCAATTTCTTTTCCTGAAAAGGCTCCAGATTCATCTATAAAAAAATCTGAAAACTCATAATACTTAAAAACATTTTCCATCTATAGTTAAACGATTTCAGCAGAAAGTCCTAATTCTAACAACTTAGTACACCTTGGTTCCAATTCTTTGTACTCACCTGTTTTAACTGCACATTGACCTTTATAATGTACTAAGATTGTACATTGCTCTGCTTGTTCTAAAGTATGATCACAAACATTTACCAAACTATCGATTACAAAATCGAATGTGTTTACATCATCATTATAAAGAATAATTTCATGTTCTCTTGTTTCTTGTACAAGCACATCTAATTCTTCCTGGATCTTTTCTATTGTACTCATCTTTATTTATTTTAAATATTTAACCGCTACCCAATTATTACGTTCTATAACTGTATCTAGTTTTAAATTATAAGCACTTACTTCTTTATCTATTACTGGAATATCTTCTTGATAGAAGCCACTTAAAAGTAATACTCCATTATCGTTTAAAGAATTTACATAAGCTTGCATATCTTTTAATAAAATATTTCTATTTATGTTCGCTATAATAATATCATATTTTTTATTCGCTAATAATGCTACATCTCCTTCATAAGCTGTAATATGTTTACAGTTATTTCTTTCTACATTTTCTAACGAATTTATATAACACCAATTATCTATATCGATAGCATCTATGGGTTTTGCTCCTTTCATTTCTGCAAAAATTGCTAAAATTCCAGTTCCGCATCCCATATCTAGCACTTTCTTGTCTGTTACATCTAATGCTAATAAATGCTGAATCATCATATGTGTTGTTTCATGATGTCCAGTACCAAAACTCATTTTTGGTTCTATAACAATATCATAAGCTAAATTAGGATTCTCATGAAAAGGAGCTCGAATACTTACTTCATTATTTACTTGTATAGGCTCAAAATTTTTCTCCCATTCTTCATTCCAATTCACTTGAGTTATTTCCTTGTGTGAATACGTAATTTCAAACTCATCAGATGTTAATACAAAAACACCTTCTAAAATGCTTGGATTCCAATCATTCTTTTGAATGTATGCTGCGACTCCTTCTTCGTTTTCAACGAAACTTTCAAAGCCTAAGCCTCCTAATTCAGCTATTAAAATCTCTGTAGCTGGTTCTTTTGGAGTTACTTTAAAAATATATTCTATGTATATGTTATCCAATTAAATTGACTTTACGATTGCTGAAAAATCTTCTGCTTTTAAAGAAGCTCCACCTATTAATCCTCCATCTACATCTGGTTTAGAGAATATTTCTTCTGCATTATTAGGTTTTACACTTCCTCCGTATAAAATTGAAACTTCTTGTGCTAAAGCATCATTATATTCTTTTGCTAGTAAATTTCTAATAAAATAATGCATTTCTTGTGCTTGATCTGCTGTAGCTGTTTGACCTGTTCCGATGGCCCATACAGGTTCATAAGCTAAAATAATATTATTGTACGCTTCTGAACTTAATCCAAACAATGCATTTCTTAATTGCTCCTCTACTACTTTAAAATGATTTTCTGATGTTCTATCTTCTAATTGTTCTCCAAAACAAAAGATGACATCTAAACCATTGGCAATAGCTGTTTTCACTTTTAATGCTAAACTTTCATCTGTTTCATTAAAATATGCTCTTCTTTCAGAATGTCCTAAGATTACAATATCTATTCCGATATCTACTAGCATTTCTGCAGACACTTCTCCGGTAAAAGCTCCATTTTTTGCTTGATGTAAGTTTTGAGCTGAAACTTCTATTTTAGTTTCTTCTGTTTTTTTTACTGCTTGTTGTAAATTAACAAACGATGGTGCTATAATTACTCGAGTATTATCGAATTCAAATCCTTTTAATTCGTTTTTTAACTCTTTTATTAGTTTTTTAGTCTCGTTCAGGTTATTGTTCATCTTCCAATTACCTGCTACAATTTTTTTTCTCATTTTTTATTTACTTGATAATGCTTCTTTTAATTGAGGGCTCGTTGGATCTGTAATACCAGATACTAAAATTTCTCCCTTTTTATTTACAACCATATAACTAGGAATCTTAGTTATTTGTAAACTTTGTGCAAAACTACCTTTTAATGCTGAAGGTAAAAAATAATGTTCTCCTTTTATATCAAATCTTTCTATACCTCTTTTCCATTGTGCGGTATCTCTATCTATGGATAAAAACATAAAAACAGAATTAATATTCTTTTCTTTTAGTTTATTTACATGTGGAAGTCCTAATATGCATTCTTTACACCAAGATGCACATACTTCTACTAAGATGTTTTTTCCTTCATATTTTTCTAGAATTTCACTGAACTGAACTTTCTTTCCTTCCAGCGTTAAAAAAGTACCTTGCAATGCTCCTTGCGGCATTTTTTCTCCTTTTTTTGTTTGAGAACATCCAATAAAAGCGATGATGATTACTGCTATTGCAATTGATTTTATGTATGATATTTTTGTTTTTTTCATGATTGTGGCACTAAGGTTAGTTTAAAGCAGCGTCTAATTTTGGATCTTGTGGATTTGTAGCTCTCATTAAAATGATTTCTCCTTCTTCGTTTAAAACCATATAACGAGGAATTTGATCTAAATTGATAAATTCTCCAAAAGCTCCATCCCATTCAGATTTAAGGAAATAATAATCTCCATTAAAATCAAAACGCTCTATACCTCTTTTCCATCTTTTAATTGTTTTATCTAACGATAAAAATACAAAAGCTGCATCTGGATGTTTTTCCTTTAGTTTATTTACATAATGTAATCCCAAAATACAATCTTTGCACCAAGAGGCACATACTTCTAGCATTACTTTTTTTCCTTTGTATTTTTTTAATACTTCTTGGAGTGTTATGGGTTGTTCTTCAAAACTGATAAAACTTTCATTTAGAGCTGCTTGTGAAAAAGGAATAGGCTTTTCACCACTACACGCAAACATAAAAACTGTTGCGATGAGCAATACTAATTTCTTCATTATTAGGGATTTTAAAATTATTTACTAATGTACATTATTTTTTCAATGCTGCTACAATTCTTTCATCATTCGCCTTTACAGCATTAAAAACTGCTATTTTTCCTTCTTTATCTACTACTAAGTATCGTGGAATCCAAGATAAATCTAGAAAATCACCAAAAGAACCATCCCAACCTGAAGGTAATAGATAATGAACTCCTTTAACACGGTATTTTTCTATTCCAGTTTTTAACTCCACCAAATTACTATCTATCGATAAAAATAGAAACACCACATCTTGATATTCTTTTTGTAATTGTACAATGGTTGGCATTCCTTTTATACAATCTCCACACCATGTAGCCCAAACATCTATTAGTATTTTCTCTCCTTTATACTTTTCTAGAATATCTTTAAAAGGTAATTCTTTTCCTTCTAAAGAAATAAACGTGGCGTTTAAAGCTTTTTCTGAAAACTGTGTTTCAATTCTGGTTGTACAACTTACAAGGAATATAAATAGTAATAATAAATAGTTTTTCATTTATTCGAGTTTTTTAGAAACCTTAGCTGTTTTATATACTTTTATGGTTCCATTCTCATCTATTTTTAGAAACCTAGGGATACTTTTCAATTTTAAGAATTTTCCTAAAGCACCTTCTCCTTTTTTAGGAATATAATAGAACTGCCCTTTAGGTTTTATATGCTCCAAACCTCTTTTCCAATCGTAATAATTATGATCTACAGATAGAAAAATATATGCTTTATCTGGGTTTTCTTTTTGAAATTTCAACACATCATCAAAACTATCTTGACTTACTGGACAATAACTCGCAAAGATCTGTGCAAAAATTTGTTTTCCTTTATTTTTTTCTAAAACTTGTTGTAATGTAATTGAATCTCTATCGAGAGTTACTAATTTTTCATTTAATGCTGTATTATTAAACTTTTTTGGTTGAAAAACTGCGCAGCTTGATACAACTAACAATACTAAAATAAGAATACTATATTGTTTCATCATCCATTCAATTTAATTCTAGGGTCTAACCAACTGTATAAAATATCTACCAAAATATTTATAATTATAAATAACGTAGCTATTACTAAAACACTTCCCATTATAATAGGTAAATCTAAAGTATTTAATGCATTTACAATTTCTTTTCCAAGTCCATTCCAATTAAAAATATACTCTACAAATACTGCACCTGCTAGCATTGAAGCAAACCATCCTGAAATTGCTGTAACTACAGGATTCAATGAGTTTTTTAATGCATGATTTTTAATAACTTGATATGTATTCAATCCTTTTGCTCTTGCTGTTCGAATATAATCTTGGCTTAGTGTTTCTAATAAAGAGTTTCTCATTAATTGCACTACTACTGCTAAAGGGCGGATTCCTAATACTAATGCTGGAAGTATTAAATTTTTCCATTTGATATAAACTCCTTCACCGAAGTCATCTACCTCATACAAGCTTCCTGTCATATTTAAGTTCGTGTACTTATGTAATACAAATCCGAAAAACCAAGCAAATAAAATTGCAGAAAAGAACGAAGGCACACTCATTCCTAGCGTGCTGATAACTGTAATAATTCTATCGAATAATGAGTCTTTATATATAGCAGATACAACACCTAAAATAATTCCTATAAACAGTGCTGTAAAAATAGCGACTAATGCTAATACAGCTGTATTAGGTAAAGTTTCCCATATTACTTCACTTACACTTTTTCCATTCTTTTGAAACGAGTCTCTTAAATACGGATACTTTAGTACTGTTGTAGTAGTACCTATTGTAAAAAGAGGTGTATATACATACTTACCTGAGTTTAATGATGTATAATCTGTTTCATTTGTACTATGAAATGAAATTGGAGAAACATCATTTAAATAATAGCCATATTGCGTAGAAAGTGACTGATCGAACCCGTACTTTTTACGTATACTTTGTAATTGTTCGCTATCCTCTCTTTGTCCCATTAACATTCTTGCTGGATCGCCAGGCAACACATTAAAAAGAAAGAATATTACAGTTACAACTCCAAAAAGTGTTAGAATCCCGTAAAAAATTTTGCTTATTATATATTGAAACATCTAAAACAAAGATAACAGAAAGTTTAAAATATTTACTTTTGCGGAACAGATGAAAAGTTAAATGAATATTAGACTAAAATTTAGTTATTTATTTCCCTTCCTTGTTTTTTTAAATAGTTGCTCCTATTCTAAGAAACAAAAAGAAAGAGACCCTAAATCTGTAAAAAGTCTTACTGAAAAACAAATAGATACTATTAAACCAATTAATTCTGACATTAATCAAGATTGCATTTTTGATCAATCTACTCAGAATGATGGTTTTTTGAAAGATATTAACGAATTAAAAAATTACACTTGGGATTCTATAAAGAAAACAGCAACAATTAAAATTTCTGATCAAGAAATTTTAAAAATTCATAGAGGTGGTTGTGATCACTTTTCTTTAAATGCTGAATTCACTGTACCAAAATCTATTACATTCGATCATCACAAAGAATATATTTTTTCAAGAATTTTATGGGTATCTGAACTACTTTATAAATCAAGTTTTAAAGCAATTAAGGATGCTTTAAAAGACAATAAAATATCTATAACTCAAGAGTCTTCTCATTTTACTTTTATTAGCTTAACGCATGAAGAATTATATGAAAGCTTCTTTGTTACTTTTAAATCAGACAATACAGAATACAACACCTTTTCAATTTCATATTATATAAACTAGAATGACAACACAACAATTAGTAGCAGAAATTAGAAAAAAGAAATCGTTTTTATGCATTGGTTTAGATGTAGATTTAAACAAAATTCCAACGCATTTATTAACTGAAGAAGATCCTATTTTTGCTTTTAACAAAGAAATTATAGATGCCACACATCATTTATGTGTTGCATACAAACCCAATACTGCATTTTACGAAGCTTATGGTATAAAAGGTTGGAAAGCTTTAGAGAAAACAATTCAGTACATCAACACCAATCATCCAGAAATTTTCACGATCGCTGATGCTAAAAGAGGTGATATTGGTAATACCTCTACCATGTACGCTCAAGCTTTTTTCGAAGATTTAGCTTTTGATTCTGTTACTGTAGCTCCTTATATGGGAAAAGATTCTGTTGAACCTTTTTTAGCTTTTGAAGACAAACACACTATCTTACTTGCCTTAACTTCTAATCAAGGTGCTTTTGATTTTCAAACAAAACTTATAGACAATAAAGAAGTATATAAGCATGTATTAGAAACGTCTAAAACATGGAAAAATGCTCATAATTTAATGTATGTAGTTGGTGCAACTAAAGCTGAATATTTAGCTGATATTAGACGAATAACACCCAACAGTTTCTTATTAGTTCCAGGTGTAGGTGCACAGGGTGGAAATTTACAAGAGGTTTGCAAGTACGGTATGACTGATGATATTGGCTTATTAATTAACTCTTCTAGAGGAATTATTTACGCTGCAAATGACAGTAATTTTGCAAAAGCTGCTGCTAGTAAAGCAAAAGAATTACAACAGCAAATGGAAACTATTTTAAAATAAAAAAGTCAAGGTTAACAACTCCTTGACTTATATTGATTGATTAATTCAAACAACTATACATAAAAACTTTACGTTAGCCGTTACACAAATGTAAATATTACTGTTTTTCACTAATGTACATTTGATATGAACATCTTATATTTTGAATTAAACAGACTGAATTCTAAGTTTAAAAACCATAGAATTCAGTCTTATTTTTTTATTCCAATTTTATTTAATTAATTCTTGAAAATTAATTGATAAATGGATTGTTTTGAATTTCAGATTGTGGAATTTCAAATACTAATCTATCATCGTTATATGGAATTGATTCTCCAGCTAAATAAATATGATTTGCTCCCCTTACTAAAGTCGCTTTGTTACGCTTTAATGCTAAGAAACTTTTACCTTCTCCCCAGAATTCAATTCTAGTTTGTAAATAAATTTCATTTAAAAGATCTTGTCCAGATAAAGTATCTACATATGCATAATCAGCAGGGTTATCAAATCGATGAGCTAATACTTCTTTTAATCTAGTTCTAGCTGCTCCTTCTAATCCTTCTCTTGCAGATAATTCTGCAGATAACATATACATTTCATCAATTCTCATGTAAATGTAATCTGAATCAATATTTCTTTGTCCTCTAAATATTCTTTTTGCATCATAGAACTTATTTATTGGAGATAAATAAGTACTTGTTGAAGCTGCATTTGTACCAAACTGAGTTTTTCTAACGTCTTCATCTTTTATAGAACCAAATAATCCTGAATCAATTTGTTTTAAATCTCCAAAAGACTGGTAACTAAATGTAAAGTAATCCATTTGTCCCCACCAAGAAATTAGGTCTAATCCATTATCAGTTGTGATATCTACTCCCCACATCCAACTTGGATTTTCATTTACATTATTAAATCCTCCAGTTGCTTTTTCTTTTGTTGTTAATGGAAATGCTCCTCCGTTAATAACTTCTTCTGCTAGTTCTCTAGCTCTTGTGTTATCAGCAGATGAACCTCTTGCAGCATATACATATGCTAAAAGACCTTTAGCTACATCTTTATTAACTTGATAAAGATCTGTTCTGCTATAGCTATCTAATAAGACAATCGCATCTTCTAAATCTTTAATCATTAACTGATACACTTCTTCTGTAGTGCTTTGAGCTGCAGCTCCAGAATTAGCTTCTGTATAGATTGGTAAAACTTTTGAGCTTGCAGAATACTCAGGAATATAGAACTGAGTTAAATAGAAATAAGCATAAGCTCTTATGGCCTTCGCTTGTCCCATTGAAGTTCTGTTAGCATCTGTAATAACAGCATCATTCCCTCCTAATGACTTGATAACTAAATTACTTGCATTTATTACTCTATAGTAATATCTCCAAGCCATGTAATTCGGCTTTGTAAATGTAAAGTCATTTGTAGCTACTAACTGCGCTAAACTACTATATCTGTTATAAATATTCTGAGCTAACGCCATATCTCCAGAAAGTATATCAGACATAATATCGTATCCTTTCTGACCAAAATCTTCGTGACTAGTAGTTCCTCCTGTTCCAGTTTGGAACATCATTTCATAAACTCCTCTTAAAGTTCCTTCTAAAACACCAGAATATGTTTCTCCTGTTGTACTTACATCTTCTACAGAAACAGTTTCTGTTGGGCTTGTCTCAAGGAATTCGTCACTACAACTAAAAAAAGTTGTAGTAATACCTATTAACAATAGTGGTTTTATATATTTTTTCATCATTTTAATTTCTTTAAAATTTAGCTCTTACTCCAAAAGTAATAGTAGATAATGGCTGGTAACGGTATACATCAGAAGCTCCTGTTTCAGAAGTTGTTGGATTAAATCCGTCACGCTTAGCTAATAAGAATAAATTATCTCCCGAAATCCATAGGTTTAATCCTTTAATACCTGACTTTTCAATAAAAGTTGATGGTACTGTATATCCTAATCTTACATTACTTAATGATAAATAATCTGTAGATGTTACAAAACGAGATGATATAGAATTCACTCTTAAATTTCTATCACTAATTAATCTTGGTACATCGGTTACATCTCCTGGTTGTTTCCAGCTGTTTCTTATATCTGTATGCCAGTTACTTGAACCAATTTGGTCATTACTCATTAAACCTGCATATACACCATCATAAGCATAACCTCCTAAACTATATCCGAATAAAGTACTTAATGTAAAGTCGTAGAATTTAGCGTTAATTCTGAAAGCTCCTCTTATTGTAGGAATAATAGACTTATCAATATACTTTTGAGTAGCGTTACTATAATTGTTAGTTGTAGTTCTTGTTACTTCATTATTTGGAAATTGATTTTGGTATTCTGATAAACTTTGAATTCCTTCTCCGCTATCTACCACTCCATTATTATTTGCATCGTGGTAGTACTGATACCATAAAGGATCTCCTGTTTGTGTATCTACTCCAGCCCATTCTCTCATATAAAAATCATAAATACTATGACCTTTTGAACGACCATAAGATCCTGCGATATCTAAGAATTTTCTTTCTCCAGTTGATGGGTCTAATGGCATTTCTGTTAACTCGTTAGTATACATTTCTCCATTAATTCCAAAATCTAACTTAAAGTTATCTTTCTTGATTAAGTGAGCATTTATGTCAAATTCAAGTCCAGAGTTTCTTAATTTTCCATCATTTACATCTAAAATTGCATTTCCTGTTGATGGTGCTAATCTTGTTTCAAAAATCAGATCTTCTGTATTTTTGATGTAGTAATCTACAGACGCATCAATTGTATTATTAAATAATGTAAACTCTAATCCTGTTTGGAACATTTTAGAAGTTTCCCACGTTAACTCTGGATTTTGAATTGCATTTGGTCTTAAAGAGATTTCTCCTCCTAAGTTACCAATTGTATATGTATCTTGTCCTGAGAAAATACTTACACCTGCTTGATCTCCTAAAATACCATAACTAGCTTTTAATTTTAAGAAATTAACAAAATCAACACCAGACATAAAGTTTTCTTCAGAAATTACCCATGAAGCACCTACAGAACCGAAAGTTCCCCATTTATTCTTAAAGAATCTTGAAGAACCATCACGTCTTACAGATCCAGAGAAATAATATTTACCTTTATAGTTATAAGATAATTGTCCGAAATAACTCTCTAATGCAGTCTTTGTACTATATCCTGTAGCAGGAGATGAATTTACTACATAGTTATTAGGGTCTGTTAATCCATTTACTAAATTAACTACTTTGTTTTTACTAATAGTACTTGTTTGGAATTCTCTTTGGTTAGTTTCGTGTGCTACTAAAGCAGAAATTGTATGATCACCAAAACTTGTATTATATCTAAAGATATTTAAGAAGTTTTGTGTTAAAGCATCTGAATTTCTTTTAAATAAGCTACCATTTTGCGCTACAGCAAAACCATAGAATGGATTTTGAACATTGTTATAAACTCTACTATAATATTGAGCACCATACTGACTTTCAAACTCTAAACCTTCTAATAAAGAAACTTTAAATGAGAAGTTACCGTTTAACGAGTGACGATCTGCTCCAATAAAATTATATACTGCATTACCGATAGCATTTGTATTACCACCAAAACCTCTTGATCCGTAATCATATTGTAATCCACCGTATTTTGGATCTTCAACAACATCTCCATTTGCATCTCTTAAGAATAATGGATAAATCGAAGGAATATTATCTACAAACCAGAAAACACTTCCTGAATCCTCTGATTGTCCATTCTGGATAGTTTTTCCTAATGTATATCCAATATTTGCTTTTGCTGTTAACCATTCTGCTGGTTTGTGAGTAATGTTTAACCTAGAAGCATATCTTTTATATCCTGAATTCACAGAATACCCTTGATCATCTAAATAACCAAAAGAGCTAAAGTATCTAGTATCTTCATTTCCTCCACTCATTTTAACATTTGCTTCTGTTCTTATTGAAGGTTGGAAAGCAAAATCTCCCCAGTTTTCTGGAGTATATCTTCTAGATAATCCTGGTCTTACTTTTCCTGTTGTAGGATCTATAATTTGAGAAACATCATTCGTATTAAAGTAGTTATATGAACTAGGAATACCTCTACTTGAAAATAAGTTTAGATTAGCATAAGCTACTGCATCAGTTGCTGGATTTATATCTAATCCTCGGTTTGCTATTGCCTCCCAAGATAACTCTATATACTCATCCGGAGACCTAACTACATCATATCTAGGCAATAACTGAAAATTAACACCAGTTTTTAAATCAACCTCAACAGATTTAGTTCCAGTTTTTCCTGCCTTTGTTGTAATCATAATTACCCCGTTAGCACCTCTAGAACCATAAATTGCTGTAGCAGCTGCATCTTTTAATACAGTTGTAGTTGCAATATCCGCTGGGTTAATAGAGTTTATTGAACCAGAGAAAGGAACTCCATCTACTACGTATAAAGGTGCTCTGTTACCATTTACAGAACCAAATCCACGAATACGAATAGTTGCTACTGTTCCTGGTTGTCCAGAAGTATTAATTACATTTACTCCGGCAACCTCTCCTGCTAACGCTTGAGAAACATTAGAAATACTTTTAGCTTCAATATTTTCTGCCTTTACTACTTTTGCCGTACCTGTAAAAGATTGTTTAGTTGTAGTGTTATATCCTACTACTACAATTTCATCTAATATTTGTCCACTTTTTAAAGCGACGTCGATTTTGTTAGCTGCTCCTACTACTATTTCTTGTGTTTCTAAACCTACAAAGCTAAACACTAGGGTATCTCCGGTTTTTACTTTGATTGAGTATTTACCGTTGAAATCTGTTTCAACCCCTTTCATAGTATTTTTAACAATTACTGTAGCTCCAGGTAACGGACCTACATCATCAGATACAATTCCTTCTACTATCTTCTCTTGTGCATTCACTTTAAGTATGATGCCTAAAAAGAATAGCAAATACATTGCATTTTTAAAACATACGTTCATAAACTATTTAATTTAATTGATTTGAGGCCCTAAATATATTGGCATCAAATTTTCATTAACACAGTTTTGATGCAGAACACCTCGATTTTGATGCAAACAACTTGTTTTTTGAACCTAAGAAAACAGGTGTTAAAATCAAGTTATATCCATGTTAAACATACTAGCTATATAACAGAAAACCTCAATAAGTTTCTTACTTTAGCCCACAGAATCCATTCGATTAATCCCTTAAAGAACTATGAAAAATTATGACTATTAAAACAATCATAATAGATGATCATAAAAGTGATATAGATAAAGTTAAAACTTTACTGAAAAATTACGATTCGGTTGAAATTATTGGATATTTTGAAGACGGGAATGAAGCCATAGATTACATCAATTACCTGAAACCTGATGTCGTTTTTTTAAATACTCAAGTAAAAAATCTTAGCGGTTTTGAAATTATTGAAAAAGTATCTTTAGATATTAAGCCTTTATTTGTGTTTATTTCTTCTAATAATGAATATGCAGCAAAAGCGTTTGATTATCTAATTTTTGATTTTATTTTAAAACCATATAATGACGATCGTCTTCATCAAACTGTTTCTAAAATTATTGCTCATAAAAAGCAAGAATACCTATTAAGTGTACAAAGAAATTTAGAAAATATCATATCTGTTATAAAACAAGAGACCGTTGAGACTAAAAAAATAACGATTAAATCAGGAAATAAAATCTCTTTTTTAAATGTTAATGACATTAAGTATGTATCGGCTTCAGGATATTACGTTGAAATTTTTACTGTTCATAAAAAACACCTACTAAGAGAATCATTATCTAGCTTATTTAAAAGGTTAAATTCATCTAAGTTTATCCGCATTCATAGATCTACTATCGTTAATTCTGATTTTATAGAGGAAATTATTACTTCTAATTACGGAGAAAATGATGTAAAAATCATTGATGTAAAACCTACTTTTAGAGTTAGCAAAAGCTTTAAAAAAGAATTTCACGAGTTTGTTGGCGTAAAATAGCAGAATACTTTAAAATACTATTTTAAAGTAGAAGTCCCCCACTTCAAAAACACAAGCTACTAAACAACAACCACATAAGCACATAACTCCTAACACATCTAGAATCAATAAATCATTACTGTGCATTATGTTTTCTTCTCAAAAAGACTTTTCTCCCCTCACACCCTCAAAAGCCATTGCTTTTTTCTACAGAAATAATTAAAAATAAAAGTAGGGTATAATTTAAGACGACTGTTATATATAAACAAAATTATTAATAACAATCCCCAAACTATGAAACGAAATACAACAATTATTCTCTTTTGAGAAAAGGCCACATAATTACTTAATTCTTTATAATCATATTATCATGAATAGTATGGAGTAGGAATTCCCATGCCTTGTTAAATCTAGTAAAAGAATAAAAGTAATCTATGAGAAATTAGTCCCGCGTTAGTTAAGAGAGAACCAAATAGAACAAATAGTAAACTTGATCTTTAGATATTGTTTTTCTATAAAAAGTTTACATCTCTAAACCAATATCAAACTATGAATATTAGAACTATAATTATTGAACATAAGGAGATCGCACAAAATGCCATTAAGTTAGCACTTCAACAATATACTTCGATTGAGGTAGTCAGAACCTTTTCTGATGGTTTTGAAGCTATAGATTATATAAACAACTGTAAACCAGACGTCGTTTTTCTCAACACAAAAGTAAAACATCTTACAGGTTTCGAAATTATAGAAAAAACCTCCTTAGATATTAAACCTCTATTTGTCTTTATTTCATCATATAATGAGTATGCCGCTAAGGCTTTTGATTATTTAGTATTTGATTTTATTCTAAAACCATATAGTAGTAATCGTTTTCATAAAACAGTTAAAAACATTATTTCCTATAAGAAAAAAGAAATTCTTTTAAACACACAAAAAAACTTAGAGAATATATTATCTGTTATCAAACAAGACAGTGTAGACTCAAAAAAAATAACCATAAAATCAGGGAATAAAATTTCTTTTTTAAATGTTAATGAAATTAAGTACGTAGCAGCTTCGGGATATTATGTTGAAATTTTCACGGAACATAAAAAACATTTATTAAGAGAATCTTTGTCTAGCTTATTTAAAAGACTTAATTCACCTAAGTTTATTCGTATTCACAGATCTACTATCGTTAATTCTGATTTTATAGAAGAAATCATCACTTCCAATTACGGTGAAAACGATGTAAAAATTATTGATGTAAAACCTACTTTTAGAGTAAGTAAAAGTTTTAAGAAAGAATTTCATGAATTTGTAGGTGTTAAGTAATGAGTATCTTTTGAAATATTATTAATTTCACTTTCTATTTTTATTTTTTTCAATTGGAAATTAAAGACCAACTACATAGAACACTTTCTATTTCAACAACACCTAAAAGAATTATTTCTTTAGTCCCTAGTCAAACTGAGTTATTATTTGACTTAGGATTAGAAGACAGTATTGTAGGATTAACAAAGTTTTGTGTTCATCCCTACCATTTAAAACAAACTAAAAAAATTGTTGGAGGCACTAAAAATATTAAAATCGAAAAAATTAAGGAGTTAAATCCTGATATTATTTTGTGTAATAAGGAAGAAAACACAAAAGAAATTGTGGCTTTATGTGAAGAAGTAGCTCCTGTTCATGTTTCTGATATATTTACTATTTCTGATGCTTTAGAACTAATACACCAATATGGTATTTTATTCTCTTGTAGAACAGATGCTCAGAAAATTATTCAAAAAATACAATTTAAGTTAAATGACTTTCAAGAATATGTAAAAGATATTCAACCACAGAAAGTAGCTTATTTTATTTGGAGAAATCCATGGATGGTTGCTGGTAACAATACGTTCATAAATCATCTTTTATCCTTAAATAAGTTTGTTAATATTTATGAAAATAAAGAACGATACCCTGAAGTTGAATTGAAAAAAATACGTTTGGAAGGTGATCCTGATTTAGTTTTTTTATCTTCTGAACCTTATCCTTTTAAAGAAGAACATGCTTTTGAAATTGGAAGATGTACCCATCATGCAAAAACCGTATATGTAGATGGCGAAATGTTTTCCTGGTATGGCAGCAGGCTCATGAAGGCTTTTGATTATTTTAAGAAATTACACCAAAGAATTATCTAAATATTTTACTCTGTTGATTTTCTCTAAAATCTTCATGGCTTTGTATGATGCCATATCACTCTTTGCTTCATCTACATACTTATAATCTTTAGAGCGTTCCATTAATTTAGTATAACGCTCTTCCAGATGTTTTTTATACTGAGAAAGTTGGTTTAGACGTGACATTGTGTTGATTTTCAGACTAAAGTTACTAAATAAAAAACTGAAATTCAAATATTTAACACTACTCATATGCAACATCAATATATAACTAACTAAAAAAACGAGAAACCTTATGAAATAAGATTTCCCGTTATAAATAAAGAGTGTTCTTTATTTTTAAAAATGATTAATTCTGATCACTAGGAGTGATATTAGGGTTGGCATTAATTTCCGCTTGTGGAATTTTAAAAATCCAATCATCGTTTACAGAAGGTCTATCAACTTGATATGCGTTTTGATACAATACTTGAGAAGCTCCTGATCCGCCATTTGCAGCATGATCGATACCTTCATCCCAACGTATTTTATCTGTATACCCAAAACCTTCTCCCCAAAGCTCTACTCGTCTTTGGAATTTAATATGATCCATTAAACTTTGTTGCGTATTATAAACAGTTACATCATAAGCACTATCTCTTTCCTCACCTAAGGGTCTTAAAGCTGCTTGTGCTCCAGGAATATCATTCATCATAGCTCTTGCCTCAGCTTCAATTAAGTACATTTCTGATGAACGCATATAAATTACATCATCTGGATCGATAGAACCTGGATTTTTGTTCTTTAATTTAAAATGCATGTACGGATGCTGATTAAATCTATTTGTAATACCGTACGTTGCATTTATTTCCGCTCTTCTTTCATTATACCCATCTAAATTATTCGCATAGTTAGGATCTCTTGGCAATCCTGTAGTAGCATCAAGTCCACCTTGATTGTTAGCCGCCGAGAAGTTTGTATTAGGAGCGTCGATTATAAATACGTCTTTTCTATAATCTGTACTAGGAATTGCATCGACAACTCTTCGGTCTGCGATTTTAGGATTGTTTCTAATTTGACTTCCATTAAATGTATTACTCGCTAAATAAAAATATGAACGGAAAAATGTTGTTTCAGTTTCAATAACATTACTACCCCAAATTACTTCAGAAAGCTCGTTAGTATTAAATCCTGACTTCCAATCTTCTTCATTCATTAAAGGATAACCTTGTCTTGCTAAAACAGCCTCTGAAGCTGCTGTCGCCCAATCCCCTTTAGATAATGCCCAACGTGCCTTTAAACCATGTGCTACATTAATATTCAATTGAGACTTCACTGCTGGGCCTCCAGAAGGTCTGCTAGTTCCGTTTTCAAAAGCACTAATTGCTGCATCTAAATCTGATTCTATTTGATCATAAATTGCTTGAACTGTAGATCTAGGCTCACTTGTAAAAGGTAATTCAGAAGAGAAAAGTAAAGGCACTCCTTGATCTGTAGTAGGATTTCCTATTAAGTACCCTTTCCCATAGTGTTGTACTAAAGATAGATAAGCATATGCTCTATACGTATAAGCTTGTCCTAAAATATTGTTCAACCTTGGTGTTTCTACAAAGTTTCCATTTGCAATTCCATTGATTAATAAATTAGCATGTAAAATAATATTATATCTGTGATACCATAGGATCTCACATGTAAGAGAAGTAGGCAATGTATGTGAATTCCACTGCATTTCAGTTCTCCATCCTAAATTATTTGCATTTGCTGAGTGAATTAAATACCCAGCTAAATTATCTCCTAACGGTACCCAATAATGATTATTAGCTCTTGCTGTATTACCTCCAGGAAATATGGTTTGAGACTGAGAATACAACCCTCTATGCATACCTTCGATTATTAACTGCATATTATCTTCATTAGCTAAAGCATCAGCAGCAGAGATAGCATCTGTAGGAGTTCTGTCTAAAAAATCGTCTTCGCAAGAAGTAAATGAGACGATACTAATTGCTATAAAAAAATATTTTAATCTATTTAACATCGTTTTTGTTTTTAAAATGAAACACTTAATCCTAAAGAAAGTATTCTTGGTGGAGAAAAATCATTAGCAGAAGGAGTACCCGCTAAATTATACTGAGGATCCAATCCTTTTCTAGCACTTTTCACAAATATATTTTCCCCTGAAAGGTTTAATCTCATATTGTCTACTTTAAGCGCTTTTGTTACTCTTTCATTAAACGTGTATCCAAAGTTAACATTCTTTAATGCCCAAAATGACGCATCTGTTAAGAATCTATCCGAATCTGGCACCACTAAATTTGGATTTCCATTTTCTAACCTTGGTACATCTGTAATATCTCCAGGTTGTTTCCAAGCATTTAAAATATCTGGGTGAAATGACCTACCATAAGTTCCACTATGCATTAATGACTCATATGCATTATCGTATATTTTACCTCCAATTCCATAAGTTACTAAGAAATCGAATGTAAAGTCTTTATAAGTTATTCTATTAGACACAGATCCTAAAAGGTCTGGAATTGAAGAATCTCCTGTATAAGCTCTCTCTGTATCTCTCCAATCGTTAGTAGTTTGTTGGTTACCATTTGCATCTAAAACAGGAACACTTTCTCTATTAGCATCTTGTTCGTATAAATAGAATAATTGATCTCCAGTAGCTGGATCTACTCCTGCAGTTCTGTATAAGAAAAAGTCATATCTAGATCTTCCTATTGCCCATCTTTTTGTACCCACAATGAAAGGATCTGGTAAATTTGTTATTTCATTTTTGAACGTTGATGCTTGTAATGTTACATCCCACTGAAAATCTTCTTTATTAAATAAATGTGCTGTTAACCCTAATTCAAATCCTGAGTTAAACATATCTCCTCTATTAACAGGCACTTCATTTAATCCATTACTTGGTGCTATTGGTAATAAATATAATAACTCTGTTCCATTCTTTTTATAGTACTCAATAGAACCATCTAAGAAATTATCAAACAATGCAAACTCTAATGCAACATCAAAATTCTCTGTTGTTTCCCATAATAAGTTAGAGTTTCCAATATTTGTAAATAAAATTGCTGGATCTGCTGCATTAGATGTAATTGAGAATCTTGCCTGTGATAAGAAATCATCTAATAAATCGTCATTTCCAACTTCCCCGTAAGATGCTCTTAACTTTAATTTATTGATAAACGATACGTTTTCCATAAATTTTTCTCTATCAATTCTCCAAGATCCTCCTATAGAATAAAAATTACCCCATCTTTTGTCTTTATCAAATACCGAAGTTCCATCACGTCTAGCAGAAGCACTTAAATAGTATTTGTTATCAAAATTATAGTTTGCTCTAAGAAAATAACCTTCAATTGCTTTTGAAGTAGTTGCTCCATCTAAACTTACTACATTAGAAAAGTTATCAAATTCAAAGATTCCATTTGCAGCTTGAACTGTAGCCAATCCTTCAATATTAGAAATTGATCTTTCGTAACTTTCATGACCAGCTGTTACATCTAAATTATGATCTCCAAAACTTCTATTAAAAGTTAAGATTTGATTGAAGTTTATAATTTCTCTTCTACCACGATCTTCACTTAATCTTCCATCTGGTTGTGCATCTCCAATAATTGCATTTTCATATTCTCTTTCAAATAATTCATTGATATCTCTACCATATGTTACTTTTAAATTAAGACCATCAATGATTTCATAGTCAGCAAAAAATCTTAATCCATAAGTATTATCCTTATCGCTTTCATTGTTTAATAACAACTCTTGTAATGCATGTCTTCCTTGATTTACAGGTCTAGAACCTATATTAAATTGAGGAAAACCTTCTCCAGAATCAAACACTGGATTTCCAAACGCGTCTCTTACAATATTTCCTTGTAAGTCATTTACAAATACTGGGTAAACAGATCCTAATCCTAAGGCAAAGCTAAATGGATTTACAATACTTCCTGTTCCTGCTGAACTTGGACCTCTAGCTTCTGTAATAGCAATATTTGCACTACCTCCTATTTTTAAACTTTCATTAACATCAAAATCTGCATTTAATCTTGCTGTTAAACGATCGAAACCAGAAGTTACAACATAACTATCTTCCTCTAAATATGAAGCCGAGAAGAACACACTATGATCTTTACTTCCCGCTGAAATATTTACATTATAATTTTGTCTGATTCCTATTTGCTGTAATTCATCAAACCAATCTAAACTTTTATAAATTACCTGTGCATTAGGATTTAATTTACCATCTGTTCCTACTATTTGATCATTAGCAACATTAAACGGATTGTACCCTAATTGGTTGTATATATTTGCACTTGCAAATACAGGATCTCCTCCTCCTGCACTAGAGTTTTTAAGAGCTTCCCACATTACTTCATAGTATTGTCCTGGCGTTAGTTGCTCATAATTAGCAATACCATTTGTAACGATACCAGTTTGCGTAGAGAAATTCACTTTTACTCCACCTTTAGTTCCTTTTTTAGTTGTAATAATTACCACTCCGTTTGCAGCTCTAGAACCATAAAGTGATGTAGAAGCAGCGTCTTTTAAAATTGTAAAAGACTCAATATCTTCTTGGTTGATTGTATTTAATGCTCCTTCGTACTGAACACCATCTACTATAAAAAGTGGATCTGTATCTCCATTCAGAGTTCCAACCCCACGAATTACAATATTAGGAGATGCTCCTGGACCAGCTGCAGAAGTGAATTGTACTCCTGTTGCTCTACCTTCAATAGCTGCAATAGGCGAAGTAACATTTCTTGTTTTTAAGTCTTCAACTCCTATTACACTTGCAGAACCTGTAAAAGCATCTTTTGTAGTAGTTCCATAAGCAACTACAACAACTTCATCTAAAAGGTCATTATTCTCCTCCATAACTACGTTAATTGTTGAAGAATTCCCTACCGTTTTTTTGACTTCCTTATAGCCTAAAAACGTAAATACTAACACATCACCTTTTTTAGCAGCAATTGTGTATTTTCCATCAAAATCTGACTCAGTACCTTTAGAAGTTCCATCGATGACGATACTTACTCCAGGCAAAGAGCCATTCGCATCTGTAACAGTACCAGAAACCGATACTGACTGTGAGTAACCTATTGAAATTAGTCCTAAACAGAAAAATAACAACAAGGTTTTCTTGTAAATTTGTTTCATAGAATGATTTAGGTTTAATATTTATTAAAGTTTGAATTAATTTTCACAACAAGAACATGTAAATAATAGAAAAGGCTTCTAAGCACACATAAAAATCTCTTCTTATGCACACTCACTTTTCTTTTACTGTAAGTTCTAGACTGATTAGGAAACAAAAATTAGGCTCACTAATTTCTATTATAGCACTTCCTAATATTTTTATATTTAAATGAAGTTATACTTGATTCTTCTTTTTTCTTTTAAATCTAGTTTTTTTAAAAAATAAAATTCGTCTTGGTTTCATAATGGGTTTGGTTTATTGGGTTGATTTTTACTTAATCTTTTTAAAGAATTTTAGCACAGCATAATATTCATCTTTTCATATTATATTAACTTAAAATGATAATTACATCCTTTTTTTTTCTTAATTTACTCGTAATACAACTATAGTATTCTTAAAAAAATAGAGATCATTTTACAGCAATTTAAAAGTAACTCTTAACAGAACACTATGAAAAAATTAACCCTTTTTTAACTTTTTATTAACAAATTCACTTTCTTCTTTAACAACTCTAACAATCTTACTAAACATCTTGCAATCACCTGTTATAGATAAAGTTGAACAACCATACTCTTCTTTTAGCATCAAATAAAACGAGTTCTATTTAAGTTATGTACTTAAATAGAACTCGTCTATATTTTTTTACATTTTATATGAATTTTACAACCTTATTTAAGAAGATTATAGCTTCATAAGAAAAATTTCAACTACTTATTATCTTGTAACGCAAAAACACGTCTTAATAAATCGGTATTTCGTAACCCAATTTTATGTCTAATTCCTTTTTCTTCTACAGCTATCATTGTAAATACTCCATCTAATGCTTGCGTAGTTACATAATCCGTTAAATTAGGATTTACTTTCTTTACAAAAGGAATGTTATTATATTTTGTAATAATATTTGTCCAAATTTTATCAGCTCCTACTTTTCCTAATGATTTTTGTATAACTGGGTTAAATTTAGCGTACAGTGCTTTATTAGTTTTTACTTCTAAATAACTAGTAGCAGCTCTATCATTTCCTAATAGAATATTTTTAGCATCGGCAAACGTGATATCTTTAACGGCACTAACAAAGATTGGTGTAGCTGTTTTTACCGCATCTTCTGCAGCTCGATTTAAAGACTTTATTCCTTCATCTGCTAATTTTCCTAAACCAATTTTCCTTAAACCATCGTCTACAACTTGCAATTCTTTAGGTAGTAAAATTTTAACTAGCTCATTTCTATAAAAACCATCTTTTGCTGTCAATTTAGATACTTGGTTTTTAATTCCGTTATCTAATGCTTGTTTTAACCCTGATCCTATTTGGTTTTGTGTTAACGCTCCTTGTTGTGGTAATTGACTTGCTATTTTTTGTAATTCTGCACAACCAACAAATTGTAATGCTAAAAAGAGGACTATAATTTTCTTCATTTTATATAATGTATTTATGTATTCTTTTGAAACTTAAATTTTAAATAAGTCACACTAATATTAGTGCATTTCTTTTTCCAAACAATTCAAAATTTATACTCCTTTCTCTTCTTATTTACTTTTTATAAAACTATCTGTTTTTTTGTCATAACCATACGGACAATGTTTACATCCGCTTTTACAACAATACCCTCTTCTCAAATGGTATGCTTCTTTAAAAACTCGGTACCCTTGCTCATTCACATAATATTCATCTGGGGTAGGTTTCAATATTTTTCTCATCATTTTACAAATATAATTTTAAAAAACTGACTACAGCTTCTTTGTGTTAAGAACATAAAAAAAGACCATTTATTTAAAAATGGTCTTTTAACTACACTGAAAAATTAATTATTATAATTTTCGTCGGTTGTCTTCCGATTTTGTATCAATTAATTTGTTGTATGGATCTACACCAACCTCTACAGGTTTTTGATCTACAATAATTGATATTTTATTATTTATTTGAGTAATCTTATGTTTCTTTAAATATAACTCTACTTCTTTCTTTTTACCATCTACCTCTTCTTCTCCAAAAATCCCTATGTCTATATAATCTTCTAAAGGAACAGATAAAACTGGCTTCTTCATTTCAGGAGTTTTATACGTAATTGTATCTCCTGCTTGCTCTCCATAATAACGTTTTCCTTTATCGTCATTTCTATACTTACTCACATTAAATTCAATATCTACTTGATATTTGCCATTATCTAATTCTTTAGAACTTACATCTACAACTCTATTTCTGTATAAAGTAATGGTTTCGAACATATCTTTAATTACATATTGTAAGCTATCTGGTGTTGCTTTTTTGATGTAATCTACCATTTCTATTGAGGTTGTGTAAGGAGCATCTTGGAATTTCACTTTGGCTACATACTCTTTTAAAGCGTTGTTCAATGTATCTTCTCCTATATAATCACTCAACGCATAAAACACTAACGATCCTTTTTGATAACGAATATACCCTTGTCCATCGTTATACATTAATGGTTTTTCTCGCTTACGCTCAAAAGTACGCTGTGTTAAATAATCATCTAACGCTTTCTTTAAGAATTTACGCATTTGGTCTTTCCCATACTCGTGTTCAAGTACTTTTAAAGACACATACTCAGACAAACTTTCTGACAGCATAGTTGCTCCCAATACATCTGCCCCAATAACTTGATGTGCCCACCATTGATGTGCTAATTCGTGTACTGTAATTGCAAACGGATAATCTACTCCTCCTTCATCAGAATCGTCTACATCTGCAATAAACCCTACACCTTCAGAAAATGGAATTGTATTTGGGAATGATTGTGCAAAGCTCCCTCCAGTTCTTGGGAATTCAATAATTCTAACTTGTTTATGTTGATAAGGACTAAAGTATTTAGAGTTATAATCTAAAGAGGCTTTAATTCCTTTCATCATTCTATCTAAATTATACTCATGTCCTTTATGATAGTATATTTCTAAATTAACATCATTCCACTTATCTTTTTTAATTTCATACTTAGCAGAATTGAATGCATAGAAATTTAAAATTTTACTATCCATTTTATACTTGAAGTATCTACGTCCATCTTTCACCCATTCCTTTTGCAAGTATCCTGGTGCGATGGCAATTTGATCTTCCGACGTAGAAACTGTCGCTTCAAAATCAATCCAATCTGAATCTTTTGAAATATATGTATCTCCTAATGCAGTAGAATCTGAAGGATGTGGACGTAATTCATTTTTAGGTAAATCATATTTCTTTCTTGTTTGATCGTCTGTTAATTCACCTTGTGACGAATATCCTAAAGACGGAAATAATTGGAAATTATTGATAAATGTACCGTTTTCAATTACTGGTGAATGACTTCTTAAAAATGTATTCTCTTTATTATGCACCTTGAAGGTTAATTCTAAACTATCTCCAGGTTGTAATGTTTTTTGTAATTGATAAATATCAAAATTCTGAACACTATCTTCTAATACTAAAGTAGCTTCTTTATCAAATTTAAAAGTACTTGGGTATGCATTATGGTTTAAGAAAATACTATCAATTGATTCTTCAGTCTTATTAATCATTTTATACGTACCAGAAGCATTGAAGTCTCTAGTTTTCGGAAAAATGTTAACATCAACATTTACTGCTACAATTCTTGGCTGTGCTTTTCCTTCGTATTTCTTGTACTTTTTTTCCCATTCTACTCTTTGTTCTTCACCTTCTTTAGCAGAACGACGTTCATTTAAAATATTATTTTCATAATAGATTCTTCCTCCTATTCCAAAGAAAATAATGGCTAAAACAGATAAAACTCCTATTGTTTTTACATTTAATCGTTTTTTAGCTATTTGTAAACGCTCTTTAAATGAGAAGGTAATTCCTCGCATCCAAAATAAGCCTGCAAGTATTAATAAAATTATTCCTCCAATGAACCAATATCCTTTATAAGCAAAATATCTATTAAAAGAAGCACCATATCCATTCATATCTGAATAATTATATCCTGGACCTTGGTTGTATTTAAAAATCGATTGCTCTATTCCAACACTAGACAACAATGGTAATCCTATTAAAATAACTAGTAGTACAAACAATCCTAAATACTGATTTTTAATTAGTGTTTGTATTAACATTGCTAAAAATGCCCATATGATAAAATGGATAAATAGTAATCCGTATACTTCATAAAAATAATGTCCTAACTCAAAATTATAATATCCTTTATAAGTTTGAAATAATACTCCTGCTACGACAATTACAAATAGTAATATCAATTGCATTTTTAATAATGCTATGAATTTAGATACTAATAATGTCCAGTTTTTAACTGGAGTAACATCTATTAAATGGTTCGTTTTAGCTATTTCCCCTCTTCTAATTAACATTCCTGCATATAAAAATGTAAGAAGGTTTATGAAAAAAGTAAATACAGAACCTGGTAGTAATAACATTTGCCATGTTGTAGGATAGGTCTTTGTTCCAAACAGCTCTCCTGCGGTAATAGCAAAGACTAATAGTGAAATTAACCCAACTATTAAAATAGCTATGAATGGTAAACTTTTTACGATGTATTTAAAATCTACATTCGAAAGTTTCCAAGTGGTTTTTACTTCATTCCAAAAAGAGAAATCATATGATACTTTTGGAATATTTACACGCGTAATTCCTCCGAAGTTTTGTTTTATTATACGTTCTCCTTTTGTTTTCTTAAAAGAGAAAGACATTGCATTTTGACTAAAAGAAAACAGCTTATAAACTCCTGCAAGTATTAAACTAGCTATCCCTAGCCATAATAATCTGTTATAAATTACAACTCCTTTAAATGGAGGTACTAATTCATTTTGTTCTGCTACTGTCCAATATCTTGTATAATAATTAGCTGCTTGTGCTCCAAAAGGATCGAATAAAGCAGACCAAAAACGATTGTCTGGATTTGCTAAAAAGCTTTCTGCAACTGATTGTACAAACATTAATAATACCACTGTTATAAAACCTACAGCAATATTTCTTGTAAAGGTTACCACTGCAAAAACAATAGCTCCAAATAACAATACATTAGGAATAATGTATATAAAATAAGCACGTATATACGATGAAAGGTTAAAAGGGCCTACTATTTCTTGATTTGTACCTGGTAATACAAATCCTAAAGAAATTCCTAATCCAGCAATTATAATTATTGATAATACAATTAAAAATGAGCTTAAAAACTTTGCTGATAAATAACTGATTTTAGTAAATGGATATGAATATAAAATAGAATGCATATTACTCTTATAATCTCTATATACAGAAACTCCTATAATAGAAGGAAATAAGAAAAATAAGAAGATTGCCATTGAGTTAAACAATCCATTTATTGCAGATGGAGAGTTTACTATTTTCGAAGAACCTGTTGATACTGTTAAGCCATCAAAAATACCTGCTGAACTTGCAGATAAAAATACAGCCACTAAAAAGAAGATTACTGCATAAATATACACAGCTGGTCTTTTTATCCAGTAATTTAATTCGTGTTTAAATATTGTAGAAAACATATATTTTAATTTTTAATAATTAATAAAAAACATTAAGCTGTTACTGGTTGATCTTGCTTTAATGCTATAAAATATACATCGTCTAACTGTGGTGTAGTTGTAACAAACTCTTCAGAAGGCTTTTCCTCTGCGTATACACGAACATTTAATGTATTGTCTTGATTATAATTTGAAGATAACACATTGTATGTTGCTTCTATTTCTTCCAAGTCATCTCTTTCGATAACTCTAGTCCAAATTTTACCTTCAATTTCTTTTGTCGCTTCTACTGGCGTTGTATGTTGTAAAATACGTCCACCATTTAAAATTGCCATTTCATTACACAGTTCTTTTACGTCTTCTACAATGTGTGTAGAGAAAATTACTGTTGAATTGGTTCCTACTTCACGTAATACATTTAAGAATCTATGGCGTTCTGCTGGATCTAATCCTGCTGTAGGTTCATCTACAATAATTAATTTTGGATTGTTTAATAATAATTGTGCAATCCCAAATCGTTGCTTCATACCTCCAGAATATCCCGCAACATATTTTTTTCTTACTTCATAAAGGTTGGTAATTTCTAAAACTTCTTTGATAATTTTTTGTCTGTCTGCTTTATTTCCAATCCCCTTAAGAGTTGCAAAATAATCTAATAAGTCTTCTGCCGACATTTTTGGATACACTCCAAAAGATTGTGGTAAATACCCAAGTACTTTTCGAAATTCCATTGGATTTTCTAAAATGTTCACTCCATCAAAAGTAATGCTTCCTGCATCTGGACTTTGTAATGTAGCTATAGTTCTCATTAAAGAAGATTTTCCTGCTCCGTTAGGACCTAGGAGTCCAAACATCCCTGTTCCTATTTCAATACTTAAATTATCAGTTGCTTTTACACCGTTCTTATAGGTCTTTGTTAAATTCTGAATAACTAATCTCATTGTACTTGGCTTTTTACTTTATTGTTTTTGAATTAGATGAATTAGAAACCAATTTGTTACAAAAAATTTATTCTTTTTGTTAAAAACTGAAAAATTATTACAGATTAAGCATAAAAAAAGCCTTGAAATTTTCAAGGCTTTTAATTTTAACTAATTATTAATTTATTTTCTTTGGGCTCCAGGAGGATATTTAGAAAGTATATCAGTTACAAACTTTTTAATTCTTTCTTCTCTTTTTTTTGTACTTCTCATAGAAAGCGCTCCAGAACCTATTCCTTGCCACACTAATTCTTTTTTATTAGCATCTATAATATCTATAAACAAGGTTCCTTCTGTGTACTGGTTTACATTTAACCTTCCGGCTCCTCCCCACATCCATGGGTTCCATCCCCAGCCATAACCCCAGCCCCAACCAAATGCGGCATTGTTATCGTTTATATTGATACGTTCTCTTGATTTTGTAAATAAACTTACCAAAACATCAGGATTAGACGATTTTTGCATTCCTTTTGCTAACAGGTTTGCTTCAATAGCTCTCATGATCCTTTTCTTATCTAAATCTGAGATGGGTGCTTTATCTATTCCTGGTTTATAAAAAGCAAATGTTTTGTAATTATTAAAATCTGCTTTAGTATCATAATCTGTAGCTACTCGTACCGAGCTACATGAGGTAATAAATAAGACTAATAGTGGTAACAATTTTACATACTTCATGGTAAATAGGATTTTATGCGTTATCAAACAAAGCATCATCTACTATGTTTGGTAGCGTAACTTTTAAGTTTTTCTCTACCTGCATAGCGCGTTTAATAGCAAAAACGGCTTCTGAATTCCTAGCCCAACTACGTCTTGCAATTCCGTTATTTACATCCCAAAAAAGCATTGATTTTAAACGCTTTGATGCTCCTTTAGATCCATCAAGAAGCATGCCAAACCCTCCGTTCATAACTTCTCCCCAACCTACACCTCCACCATTGTGGATAGAAACCCAAGTAGCTCCTCTAAAACTATCTCCAATTACATTGTGAATAGCCATGTCTGCAGTAAAACGAGAACCATCATAAATATTAGAAGTTTCGCGGTATGGAGAATCTGTTCCTGAAACATCATGATGATCTCTTCCTAGTACTACAGGGCCTATTTTTCCTTTCTTAATTGCCTTATTAAAAGCTTTCGCTATTTTAATTCTTCCTTCAGCATCTGCATATAATATTCTTGCTTGAGATCCTACAACTAATTTATTTTCTTGTGCTCCTTTAATCCACTGGATATTATCTGCCATTTGCTGTTGAATTTCTTCTGGCGAGTTTTCCATGATTTCTTGTAATACTTCACAAGCTATTTGATCTGTTTTTTCTAAATCTTTTGGATCTCCTGAAGTACACACCCAACGGAAAGGTCCGAATCCATAATCGAAACACATTGGTCCCATAATGTCTTGTACATAACTTGGGTATTTAAACTCTCTTCCAATCGTTGGATTTTCTGCCATTACATCTGCTCCTGCTCTACTTGCTTCTAATAAAAAAGCATTTCCATAATCGAAAAAGTAGGTTCCTTTTGCCGTATGTTTATTTACAGCAGCTGCATGTCTTCTTAATGATTCCTGAACTTTTGTTTTAAATAGCTCTGGATTTTCAGCCATCATTTCATTTGCTTCTTCAAAAGAAACTCCTACAGGATAATATCCTCCTGCCCAAGGATTGTGTAATGAGGTTTGATCTGATCCTAAATCGATATGAATTCCAGCTTCATCAAACTTTTCCCAAACTTCAACTACATTTCCATGATATGCTATAGAAACAACTTCTTTTGCTTCTTTAGCTTTGCTAACTCTAGCAACAAGTGCATCTAAATCTGAAACTACCTCGTCTACCCATCCTTGAGAGTGACGCGTATGTACTGCTTTTTCATTCACTTCTGCACATACTGTAATACATCCAGAAATATTCCCTGCTTTTGGTTGCGCTCCACTCATTCCTCCTAATCCGGCAGTAACAAATATATTTCCTTTAGGCGATTTTCCTATTTTTCTAAATCCATTTAAAACAGTAATTGTGGTTCCGTGTACAATTCCTTGTGGTCCAATATACATATAACTTCCAGCAGTCATTTGTCCGTACTGTGTAACTCCTAATGCATTGAATTTTTCCCAATCGTCTGGTTGCGAATAATTCGGAATCATCATTCCATTAGTTACCACAACTCTTGGTGCATTTTTATTAGATGGGAATAGTCCCATTGGATGACCAGAATACATTACCAAGGTTTGCTCGTCATTCATTTCAGATAAATACTGCATCGTTAATAAGTATTGTGCCCAGTTTTGAAAAACCGCTCCATTTCCTCCATATGTTATTAATTCATGTGGATGCTGCGCTACTGCATAGTCTAAGTTATTTTGAATCATTAACATGATAGACCTTGCTTGCAACGATTTTCCTGGATATTCATTTATATCACGTGCATACATTTTATAATCTGGGCGAAAACGATACATATAAATTCTCCCATATTTTTCTAATTCCTCTGTAAATTCAGGTAGTAATTCTGCGTGATGTTTTTTATCGAAATAACGCAATGCATTTTGCAATGCTAATTTCTTTTCTTCTTCTGTTAAAATTTCTTTACGCTTAGGTGCATGGTTTATAGTTACATCATACTCCTTTTTTGGTGGTAATACTGTTGGAATTCCTTGTTGAATTTGTTCTTTGAATGTCATCATGTATATTTTTATGCAACTATAATTTGTTGTTGTTTAACCATTGTTATTAACGCATTAATATCGTCTTTTAAAATACGATCTTCTTCTAATTTAGCTACTTTTGATCTCACTATTTTAAAATTCTCTTCAATTATTACAGAGAATGTATTTGGTCTTCTAAACTCCATAGCTTGTGCCGCATACATTAACTCAATAGCAAATATTTTTTCTAAGTTTTCTAAAATTTGATTGAATTTTCTTCCTGAAATACTCCCCATAGATACATGATCCTCTTGACCTAAAGAAGTAGGAACACTATCTGCTGATGGTGGGAAGCATAAAGATTTATTTTCTGTAACCAAAGCTGCAGTAGTATATTGTGGAATCATAAACCCTGAATTTAAACCTCCTGCTGTAGTTAATAATCTTGGTAAACCATACTTTCCTTCTAATAATAAATAACACCTTCTATCTGCTATATTTCCTAATTCAGCGGCAGCAATTGATGCATAATCTAATGCCATAGCTAATGGTTGTCCATGAAAGTTTCCTCCAGAAATGGCTTCAGTCTCACTCAATACAATAGGATTGTCTGTTACCGAATTCATTTCTATTGTTGTTAATTCTTTTAAATGATCGTAAGCATTTCTAGAAGCTCCGTGTACTTGTGGCATACATCGAATAGAATAAGGATCTTGTACACGATCGCATTCAAAATGATTTTCTACATTCTGAGAATCTTTAAGTAACATTCGCATACGTTCTGCTACTTTTAAATTCCCTGGGAATGGACGTATATTGTGTAATGCTTCTTTAAACGGTGATGCACTTCCTTGGAATCCTTCTAAACTCATTGCTCCTGTAACATCCGCTAAGTCTAATAAGTATTCCATTTTTGCCAATCCTACAATAGCATGTGCTAAAATAAATTGTGTTCCGTTAATTAACCCTAATCCTTCTTTAGCCTGTAATTGTAAAGGCTTCAAATTAAGGTTATGTAATACTTCTTTTGCTGTTACTATAGTATCTTCTATCCAAAATTCACCTTCTCCTAATAAAGGTAAAAATAAGTGTGATAAAGGCGCTAAATCTCCCGAAGCACCAACTGATCCTTGCTTTGGAACTACTGGTAATAAATCGTGCTCTATAAAATATAAAATACGCTCAATCATCTCTAAACGTACACCTGAATATCCTTGACATAAAGAGTGTACTTTACAAATCATCATGATTTTAGACAAGAATTTATCTATGGGTTCCCCAACTCCAACTGCATGTGTTATCAATAAGTTTTCTTGAAGCTTGCTAGTTTCTTCAGGTGTAATTTGCACATCACATAAAGGACCAAAACCTGTATTTATTCCATACACTGCAGCATCTGAATTCGCCATCTTCTCTACTTTCTTTCTGCATTCATTTACTTTATCCGCTGCTGCTGGAGTAATTACAGCTTCTAAGTTTCCTTTAGCTATTGCAATTACCTTATTTACTGTTAATGTATCTATACCGTATTTAAACATCTTATTTATTTTCTTTTCACAAAGTTATCGTTACTTTTGATAACCAACAAGATCATTTAAATCAATATTTAATACCTATGGATTATCAAATAGAATTACGCCATTTCAAATATTTTTTAGCTGTAGCTGAAGATTTACACTTTAGAAAAGCAGCTGAACGTCTATTTATTTCTCAACCTGGTTTGAGTAGACAGATTAAACAAATGGAGGATGATTTAGGGATTCAATTATTTGTTAGACATAATAGAAAAGTTGAATTAACTGCTGCTGGAATTTACTTAAAACAAGAGATTACTCAGGTATTAAAAGGAATTGACTATGCTATAGATTATGCAAAATTAATTCAACAAGGAAAGTTAGGAAAATTAAAATTTGGTTATGTTGGTTCTGCTATGCAAAAAATTATTCCAGATGTATTACTTCAGTTTAAAAAAGAACATCCTAACGTACAATTTGGGTTTCAGGAAATGAGTAATCAACAACAAATTGAAAGTTTACTTTCTCAAGATATTGATATAGGTTTTGTACGATTGGATAGTGTTCCTAGAGGTTTGACATTGCAACCTATTTTAAAAGAAACCTTTTGTTTGGTTCTACCTAAAAATCATCCGATTGACACTCATAACTTTAAAAACCTACAACAGTTTAAAGATGAATCGTTTATTCTCTTCGATCCTTCTTATAGCGCTTCTTATTACGAAAAAGTATTGCAGATTTTTGTAGATAGTGATTTTGCTCCAATTGTATCACACAATACTATTCATGCTGCTTCCATTTATAAATTGGTTGAGCATAATTTTGGATTGTCTATTGTGCCCAAATCTTTACAATCTGGATACAACATGAATGTAAAGTTTATTGAACTCACCAATATAAAACAGCGTACAACTTTATCTGCTGTTTGGAATAATAATAACAGGAATCCTTTAGTACAATTCTTATTGGATAAGATTTAGTAAATTTCGCTAAACGATCGTTAAAATTAAAATAGATGAAATCCTTGGCTAAAAAATTAGTACTACTACTTACAATTGTAAGTTGTAATAGCATAAATAATTCCAAAGAATCAAAAATGGTTTTAAATTCTATTGAGATACACGCAACTCCAGCAAAAATATGGGACATAATTACCAATAAAAGTTATACCAAAGAATTAGGGAATGTGTTTGACAAAAATGCCTTCATTGAATCTGATTGGGAACTAGGTTCTAAAGTTCATTTTAAATATGAACCGAATAAAACGGTAAGTACAGGAATTATTGGAAAATTAGTAAAAAACAAGATGATTCAAATTGATTATGATTTCTCAGGGTTTAAATACGTAGAAAAATACACTATTGAGACTAAAAATTCAACTTCTAAGTTGTCTATTTATGCTGGTCCATACACTTCCGATTTTGAAGCACAAAAAACTGTTTGGTTAAATTGGCTGCTTAAAGTAAAGGAATTGAGCGAAAAGTAACGGTTATAAAAACTGTTATATTTGAATTATATCTGACATTAATTAGTTTATAAAAATCAACAACTAACATAACTATGAAAGCAGCATTTTCATTCTTGATTATCTTCGGGTTTTACTTTTCTGTACAATCGCAAATTGATCCTGTTAAAAGTGATTTAGGAAGATTCAATAGACCTACAACAAGCCAAAGAGCTGAAGTTTCTCAAAAAATAGGACTTGACTTTATAAAAATTAATTACGGTAGGCCCAATGTAAAAAAAAGGAAAATTTTCGGTGGGCTTTTACAATATGGGAAAATATGGAGACTTGGCGCTGATTATCAAACTGTAATTGATTTTCAAAACGAATATGTTATAAAAGGCGATACTATTCCAAAGGGTCAATACGCACTATACGCTATTCCAAGCCAAAAAAACTGGACTATCTTTTTAAATAAAGACACGAATGGTTGGGGGCAATACACTTATAAACCCGAAAATAATGTTTATGAGTTTAACTTTCCAGTTGAAAAAGCTCCAGAATTTACCGAAACTTTTACAATTGGTTTTTTAAACACTTCATTAAATAAAGGAGAATTATATATTCAATGGGAAAATTCAAGAGTTAGAATCCCAATAACGATCAGTAACAAACATCGAAAAGAGATTGAAAAGAATTATGTGAATGCTTTAGGGTTAAACGAAAGAGCAATTGGATATAAATATTATTTAGCTAGTGAATATTTATTTTTAGAAGATAAAAACTATGAAAAGGCTTTAACTTATATCCAAAAAGCCATAGATACAGGAAATACTGCTTTTTACACTCACTTTCTTAAAGGTGAAATATTGTTAGCTATGGGAGATAAAAAAGGAGCTGTAGCAGCTGCAATTCAGGCTAAGAAAAATCTTTGGAAAGGATTCTCAAATCCTGAATGGGAAAACAAAATAGAAAATGCAATAAACAACTGGGGGAAGTAAATAGTTCATCTCAAAAGTAATGATTATCGTTTCTAAGTATATTGTTCCTAAAGGCTATGTTGACATTACGCTATTCCCTTTTATTTTTTTGAAATCTCAAAAATTTAAAAATGATAGTGTTCTACTTAATCATGAACGTATTCATCTAAAGCAACAACTAGAATTATTTATAGTTTTCTTCTATATTTTCTATGGAATAGAATGGTTTATTAAGTTTATAAAGTATCGAAATATTTATTCCGCATATAAAAATATTAGTTTTGAAAGAGAAGCTTACACGCACGAAAAAGATATGGACTATTTGAAGAAAAGATCTTTTTGGATGTTCATTTCTTATTTATAGTTCTTTCTTCTCGTAAAATAAAAAAGGTGGAAGCCTCCCTCCCACCTTAGAATCCCCAAATAACTACTATCTGTATAGATATGATCTACTTTTTAGCAGTTAAACTTTCAGTATCTCTCAAAATCATTTTAAAGTTAAACAGTGTTTTTCTTACAATACATTGCTCCAATACGCCTACTTCATTATAAATGTAAGAATCTTTATGCCTGCTTTCTGGGCTTATCAAATCAAATGTGTTTGCATTTACTTGCTTTATTTCTTTGTAATAACCTCCTACCTCTTCAAATACTTTATCACCGTTTTTTGGTTTGTAATAGGTTAACATAATAGTACTTAATTTTACAGGAGCGTCATGTACTGTTGTTTTTCCATCGGTATCTATAATATAGTTTCCGTTTTTACTATTTATAACTGACTTCTCTTTTATTTTACCGTTCTTTTTAACTTCATAAAAACTATAATTCAATATGTCATTTTTATAAATAGTTTTCATCTTAGTTAAAATTGTCTTTTTCCCAAAGAAAGAAACTTCTGATTTAGAATTAGAGGTATATGTAACCTCATCTCCTTCAACAGTTCTTTGTGCTATTACAGTTCCTATTTTTTTTCCAAAAACAAGCACATCATATTCATATGTTTGTCCTATTAATTTTGCACAACAAAAAAGTATTGCACAAATTATTATTGATTGTTTTCTCATAATTAAAATGATGTTTTAAATCCTACTCTTACTCCAAAACTTGGACTTACAGGACCATTTACATTCTTAAAGTCGCTTCTCCAAATAAAATCTACTCGTAATGGTCTTAAGTTTCCATAACCAATATTCTCAAATCCAAATCCATATTCGAAATATGGTTTTCTATTAGGTGCTACGTATTGTATTGTTGATCTATTTATTTCTTTATTACGTTCAGAAATACTTCCATATACAGCTCTAAATGTTAATAAACTTCTTAATCCAAATTTTTTTATTAATGGAATTCTATTCATGATAAGTCCATTAAAATGTTGTTCAAAATGTCCTTCAATAGAACGATCTGTTACATAATCGTAATAATCTAAAAGTGCAAAAGTATTTGGTGTTAAGAAATATGTTTGATTTGAAGGTGCTGCTGTAATAACTGATAATAGCACTCTTCCAAATGTTTTCGACATGATTAGTGTTGGATCAAAAACTCCAAATTTTCCAACTTGAATTGGATGATTATACAATACCGATAGTTTACTATAATCTACATTTCCTCCAAAAACACCTCTATAAGCCTTTTTGTAATTTACCAATAGCTTAGGGTGTAATTTTGGACCAATAATTCTATCGACTCCAAAACCTTTTAGCTCTCTACCTGGTTGATAACTTACATATACATCTGAATACACATCTTTAGTTACGCTTTCTATCCTATTCTTTTTTCTATTAAAAAAGTCTAGTGAGAATCTTTCTGGTGCCGCAGATACTATTCGTTCATGTCCTAACTTAACTCCTACATTTAAATTTTTAGCTACCTCTACATCAAACCGGAACATTGTTTTTTTAACTCGTGAAAGGAAAAAGTTTTGTCCTCTTACAAATACCGCTTTGGGTCCTTTATCTGGTTGGGGAATCAAATTTCTTTCGTTAAACCTAGTAAAGCCCATTTGTTCTACATCATTCATATATGCAGCCCCAACAGTAACTCTAGGTTTTGTAGACACTAAATATCTAGCTTCTAATCCGTATTTAAACTTTTTGTCTTTTATTCCGTAGGCTCCATATCCTTGTAGTTTAAAACGATCGTTTATTGTTTTAAATGTTCTAAAACCTAATCTTAATCGAAGTCCTTCAACATCATTTCTAGCTGTTGTAGTAAAAATATTTCCTAATTGTAATCCAGAAATAGGTGTAAAGTATCCATCTGAAATCGTATAAATTACCCCTGTGATTCTTTTGATTTTACTACTTTTCTTAACCTTTTTTACTAAGTTAAACACCTTCTTTTCTGATGCTCCTTGCTTTACGTTCCAATAAGCATCGTCTTTTTTGAATTGATTCCCTGAAGTTTGCACTAATCCATTCTCATAAAAAGACGCTGGTCTTGCTATATCAAATACATACTTGGTAAACTTTTCCTTTTTTGTTAAATAGATACTTTTTTCCTTATTGTCTTTTGTTAAAAAAGTAAACTCTCCTTTATATTCGTTTGTTTTAGGTAAATAAATAGAATCGTTCTTTAAAAGAAATGTTTTACGGATTGCTAAGTCTCTTACAAAGTTCAGATTTACTTCTTTTAATATTTTCATATCAATAGCTGTTAAAGCAAAGCTTTTGTCTGCTATTTTAAAATATCCTTCAAAAACTAAATCTCCTTTTTGTCTTGGGAAGAAATGTATTGTATATTCTTTTTTATCATCTGTAACAGTACTGTCTGACAATACATAATCGTAACTTCCAAATCCTTTTTCTGCAATTGGACTTACAAATGTTTTGTCTAAAATTTGAATATCTTCATTGTATACATTTATATTGTTAAATACAGTTACTGCTCTGTTTACATATTTTCCTAATTGATGAATCCCTACTTTTCGTTCACCTTCAATGTCTACTCTTTTCTTGTGTAAGATATTATTCCCATATACCTTCTCTACTTTTTCAATAAGTTCAATTGGTAGATAATATGTATCATTATCATAGTTTTTGGTTAGATTGTCTTCTTGTTCTTTGTATTTATTTTTCAATACTTTTTTCACAAAAAGGCTATCCATATTTCCAAATCCTAATTCTTTAGAAGTATACCTGTCATATTGATAGTTTTCTACTTGCAATAATCCATTTTTCTTTTTCCTCTTCCATACTTCTTTTAATATTCTATAAGCAGGATTATCTTTCTTTTTAAGCCTCTTTTTAGGTTTCGTTACAATAACAACTTCCTCTAATGTGGCACTTTCTTCTTTTAAAACCACATTAATCGGCACGTTCTTTCCACTCAACTTTACAAGCTTATTTTCAAAACCTAAAAGATCTATAATTAACTCAGAAAAACTATGATTACTTTGCAAATAAAATTCTCCTTCGTCATTTGTTGTGGTACCTACATTAGATCCTTTAAAATAAACATTTACAAAAGGCAATGGTTCTCCTAATTCATCTTTTACTTTACCACTTACTTTAGTTTGTCCATAAAAATGAACTCCGTAGCATAAAAAAATGACTACGCTCCAATATTTCTTCATCTTCTCTCTGCTTTATTTAACCGTTTTTAAACTTTGCTTGCTATATATTGGATTAGTTGAATGAGTTCTTTCATTATCGAAAGGACGGGTAATTAAATCTTTAAAATCTTTGTTTTCAGATTCGTTCATATTCGTATCGATACCATGAACAATATCTGTTTGTTTCATGTGGGTGAACGTATTGAACAAACGATCCCATATGGTTAAAATATCTCCATAATTACTATCGGTATAAGGCAATACGTAATGATGATGAATATGATGTGTATTTGGTGTTACTACAATCCAAGAAACAATTTTGTTAACTTTTTCAGGAAGTTTAACTTTAGAGTGTGACGTTAAGTTTATAAAACTTTGAATAAATTGCTTCAATAACAAGAATTCTACTGGAACTCCTAAGATAAATACCACTAAAACTAGATAACTTACTCTTACAGTAGTTTCTCCAGGATGTTCTCTTACAGTTGTAGAAATATCAACATCCATATCGCTATGATGTACTTGATGAAACCTCCATAAAAAAGGAACTCTGTGCATAAATACATGATACCAATAATCAAAGAAGTCAATAGCTATAAATGCGATGATAAAGTGTAATACCGTGTGTTTTTCAATAGGCAATAAATTTATCAAACCCCAACCAGTATTCTCTGTCCAATTTGCTACCATAAAAACAATAGTAGAAATTCCAATTTGTACTGGTAATACAAAGAATATAAACTTTGCATTTAATAAAGAGTGTTTTGCTTTTTCTATTGGACGTTCAGCGTGAAAGCTTACTTCTAAGGCCCAAAATGTAATTATAATAACTGCATATGCTACTAATTGTAGCACCAAAGGGTTCTCAAAAAATGATAACATAAAGTTTTAATGATTTAAAATGAATACCTGTTTGAAAAGTGGGGTTAGTTGTAGGTATCAAATAGCCTTAAATTACTTAGTAAATTTGTAATTCAACGCATATAACGATTACTCGTTTATTTTTCTTTACTATAATGTAACGTAATATAGCCACCTGGAGCTTCAGGCTCTTCTATTTGTATTTGCATTGTTGTTACATTAAAGCTCTTAACTTTTAATTTTGCAGTTTCTTTATTGATTGTTATTTCAATTTCTTTGCCTTTAACTTTGAAAGTTCCCTGTACTTTCTCTCCTAAAAATCCAGTAAATTTATTTGGTTTTTCATATACTTGGTAAGCTTCTGAAATTCCAAAAACTTCTTGTGGAGTTGCTTTTTCTCCTGCAGCTTCAACTACTTTTAATTTCCATTTTCCAAAAATATCTTTTGAAATTTCTTGGCTAAATAAAGCCACGTTTCCTACTAAAATTAATACGATAGTGATAATAATCCTTTGCATATTCCTTTACTTTTTTTGCTTAAACATTTACATATGCCTTTTTTACCTCCCTCTTCTTAATTATGGCAAAAAACGACTCAGCAAAGAAATAGAGTGCTTTAATGAAATCCCAATTTAAGTAGTCCTAGAACATGAATTTGGACCTTTTAATTGTCTTTTAAACTCACTTGGCGTAATTCCTTCAACCTGCTTAAACACCTTGTAAAACGTTGATTTTGAAGAAAAACCAGCTTCTTTAGCTAGTCCTAAAATAGAATAATGTAGAATTTTGTCCGAATTAAGTAATTTCTTGAATTCCTTTACTCGGAATTCATTTATAAACATCTGAAAGTTCTTTTTCGAGCATGAATTAATCAGTTCAGACAGTTCTCTTTCTTTAATTGATAATGATTTTGAAAGTAACTTTAATGTTAAATCTGGATTGATAAAATATTTTTCTTTTACAATTTCATCACAACAACATTTATATCTAGATAATTGTTCATCAGTAATACAATTTTCAGCTTTATCTGCCACATCAACAACTGCAACAGCATTGGAAACTTCATTTATATACCCTATTTGTTGGAATCCATTATAACCCACCCAATACACAATAAAAAATGTAAGTGAACTTAAAATCAAATCTGAAACGGTTACCCAAGCTTCACTATCAGAAATTACATATATAATTCCTCCAAAAAACAGATATAGATGGATAAAAACAGCAGCTACCATAATTACTTTAACCCATGAAATATTTTTATCCTCAGTATAAGAATAGTAATTTTTAAGTCTCGCCTTAAATCTATTTAAAACCTTAAATGAGAAAAACAACAATGTACCGTTTAGTAGTACATAAGTTAAACCTTGAATAATTTCATCTGCATCAGAATCTGTAAAATCAATAAAATTGAATAAAATACCTGGTAGATATAATAACAACCAAGCATAAGATATTCTTTTTCTAGCTATTGTTAAAACATATAGAAAAATAGAAGGTATAATAAACAAATCTGTTTCTATTCCTATATTAATTGTTTCTGATAATGTGCCTAATTTTTCATCATCGAAAAAATCTTCTAAAAAACCTATAGATAAACTTAAAATGAAAAGCGCTAAATAAATATTCCCTTTCTGATCTCTAATTTTTAATGTAAAAAAAAGGATTCCAATTGTTATGCCCGAAAAAGCAGATAACAAATCTAAAAATAATGCTAAAGCGTCTATAGTTTCCAACAAAAGTTATATTTAAATTTACTATCAGACCTACTGCTGATAATTTTGTTACAGAAACGAAGTATATTAAATTTTTATTACTTCAATATTGAAAAAACTTCGCTTCAAAACATTAAACTCGTATTTAAGTGCGAAAAATACAACTTCTTTAACTATTTATAATCTTCAACAATTCGTTCTATTTTTTAAGAAATCCGTAAATTGCACCTAAATAAAACAACTGAATTTACGAATGGAACAAATAGCACCTTATAAACCCAAACATAAAGTAAGAATAGTGACTGCTGCTTCTCTTTTTGATGGGCATGATGCAGCGATTAATATTATGCGTCGAATTATTCAATCTACTGGTGTAGAAGTAATTCATTTAGGTCATGATAGAAGTGTAGAAGAAGTAGTAAACTGTGCTATTCAAGAAGATGCAAATGCAATTGCAATGACTTCATACCAAGGAGGTCATAACGAATATTTTAAATATATGTACGACTTGCTTAAAGAAAAAGGAGCAAGTCACATCAAAATTTTTGGTGGTGGTGGTGGAGTAATTCTTCCAGAAGAAATTAAAGAACTAATGGATTATGGAATTACTCGTATTTACTCTCCCGACGACGGAAGAGAAATGGGACTACAAGGAATGATTAATGATTTAGTGCAGCGATCTGATTTTGCTATTGGTGATGTATTAAATGGAGAAGTTGATCATTTATCAAATAAAGAAACAGGAAGTATTGCTAGAATTATTTCTTCTGCAGAAAACTTTCCTGAAGTTTCTAAAAAAACGATGGATACCATCCATAAAAAAAATGAAAAGTCAACAACACCTGTTTTAGGAATTACTGGTACTGGTGGTGCAGGTAAATCTAGTTTAGTAGATGAATTGGTACGAAGATTCTTAATTGATTTTCCAGAAAAAACGATTGGTTTAATTTCTGTAGATCCATCGAAAAGAAAAACTGGAGGGGCCTTATTAGGAGATCGTATTCGTATGAATGCTATTAATAATTCTAGAGTTTATATGCGTTCATTAGCTACACGTCAATCTAACTTAGCATTATCTAAATATGTAAATGAAGCTGTAGAAGTTTTAAAAGCTGCTGAATTTGATTTAATTATTTTAGAAACTTCTGGTATTGGACAATCGGATACCGAAATTATAGAGCACTCTGATACTTCATTATATGTAATGACGCCTGAATTTGGAGCAGCTACTCAGTTAGAAAAAATTGACATGCTTGATTTTGCTGATTTAGTAGCCATTAACAAATTTGATAAAAGAGGTGCTTTAGATGCCTTACGAGATGTAAAGAAGCAATACATGCGTAATAATAATTTATGGGATATTCCTATGGATGAAATGCCTGTATTTGGTACGATTGCTTCACAATTTAACGATCCTGGAATGAATTCGCTATACAAAGCGATTATGGATAAAATTGTGGAGAAAACTGGCGCTGATTTACAATCTACTTTTGAGATTACAAAAGAAATGTCTGAAAAGATATTTGTAATTCCGCCTGCTAGAACACGTTATTTATCTGAAATTGCAGAAAACAATAGAGCTTATGATAAGAAAGTAGATGCACAAGAAAAAGTAGCTCAGAAATTATATGGTATTTATCAAACAATTTTATCTGTAATTCCAAACGAAGTAAAAGAGTCTTTTCTTACTAAAAATGGAATTGATCAAGACGAGATTTTAAAACAAATACAAGAAGAAGAGCAACCATTTGCTAAATTATTATTTGATCAATTTGACAAAGTAAAGTTAAATTTAGACCCTCATAACTGGGAGATTATTTTAAACTGGGCAACAAAAGTTAAAAAATATAAAGACCCTATCTATACATTTAAAGTAAGAGATAAGGAGATTAAGATTGAAACACATACCAAATCTTTATCTCATTCTGATATTCCTAAAGTTGCTTTACCAAAATATAAAGCTTGGGGAGATTTGTTACGTTGGAATTTACAAGAAAATGTTCCTGGAGAATTCCCTTATGCATCTGGATTATATCCATTCAAAAGAACTGGAGAAGACCCTACAAGGATGTTTGCTGGAGAAGGTGGACCAGAGCGTACTAACAGACGTTTCCACTATGTAAGTTTAGGAATGCCAGCAAAACGTTTATCTACTGCTTTTGATTCGGTTACATTATATGGTAATGACCCTGGACACAGACCTGATATTTATGGTAAAATTGGAAATGCTGGAGTTTCTATTTGCTGTTTAGACGATGCTAAGAAATTATATTCTGGTTTCGATTTAAGTCATGCCATGACTTCTGTTTCTATGACTATTAATGGTCCAGCTCCTATGCTATTAGGATTCTTTATGAATGCCGCTATCGATCAAAACTGTGAGAAATATATAAAAGAACACGGTTTAGAAGCACAGGTAGAAGCGAAACTAAAAGAGTTATATGATGATAAAGGATTAGATCGTCCTAAATATAATGGTGACTTACCTGAAGGAAATGATGGATTAGGTTTATTATTATTAGGAGTTACTGGTGATCAAATTTTACCTGCTGACATATATGCTGAAATTAAAGCCAATACGTTAGCGCAAGTTAGAGGTACAGTTCAAGCAGATATTTTAAAAGAAGATCAGGCGCAAAACACTTGTATTTTCTCTACAGAATTTGCATTGCGTTTAATGGGAGATGTTCAGGAATACTTTATTGAGAAAAATGTTAGAAATTTTTATTCAGTTTCTATTTCAGGATATCATATTGCAGAAGCTGGTGCTAACCCAATTACACAATTAGCGTTAACCTTAGCGAACGGATTTACCTATGTAGAATATTATTTATCTAGAGGAATGGATATTAATAAGTTTGGTCCAAACTTATCGTTCTTCTTCTCAAATGGTATCGACCCTGAATATGCAGTAATTGGTCGTGTAGCTCGTAAAATTTGGGCAAAAGCATTAAAATATAAATACGGAGCTAATCCTCGTGCGCAAATGTTGAAATATCATATTCAAACTTCTGGACGTTCTTTACACGCACAGGAAATTGATTTTAACGATATTAGAACGACGTTACAAGCCTTATATGCTATCTATGACAACTGTAACTCATTACACACGAATGCGTACGATGAAGCTATTACAACACCAACTGAAGAAAGTGTTCGTAGAGCCATGGCAATTCAGTTAATTATTAATAAAGAATTAGGGTTAGCTAAGAACGAAAATCCAATTCAAGGTTCTTTTATTATTGAAGAGTTAACTGATTTAGTTGAAGAAGCTGTATTAACAGAATTTGATAGAATTACTGAGCGTGGTGGCGTATTAGGAGCCATGGAAACAATGTATCAGCGTTCTAAAATTCAAGAAGAAAGTTTGTATTACGAAACGTTAAAACATACTGGTGAATTCCCTATTATTGGAGTAAATACCTTTTTAAGCTCGAAAGGTTCACCTACTGTTACACCGCAAGAAGTAATTCGTGCAACAGAAGAGGAAAAACAATTCCAAATTAAAACTAAAGAAAACTTAAACAAAGCTAATAAAGAAAAAGTAGCATCAGAAATTTCAAAAATTCAAAATGCTGCTGTTCAAAACGAAAATATTTTTGAACGTTTAATGGAAGCGACTAAAGTTTGTTCTTTAGGTCAAATTACTTCCGCTTTATTTGAAGTTGGTGGACAGTATAGAAGAAATATGTAATTTATATTTATACAACCTTATAAAAAACCTCATTACAAACATTGTAATGGGGTTTTCTGTTTTTATACGATTTATACTTTTTGCTGTTAGAGTATTTTTTCTATTCAGTTATCTATTAATAACTAACAAACTTCCATTTTTCTTATATTTGATGTTCCATTATTCAATTATTATGCCCCCAATACATAAAAAAATAACACTCTTTATTTGCTTAATATGCATCTTTAAGACTTATAGTCAATTAGATGCAAATTCTGTTATGGGATTACCCACTGCTACTACCAATGTAGAAATGAATAGTATTACCGGAGCTAGTAATGGCGCAATTCTTTATAATGCTGAAGAGAACAGAATATTTATGTTTAATGGTACTGCATGGGAAGGAATAAGTGGTGCTGGCTGGTTATTAAATGGAAATTCTGATGCCACAAGCACTTCATTTTTAGGCACAACTACTACCCAAGATCTAATTTTTAGAACCAACAATACAGAAAATTTAAGAATTCGACAAAGCAATGGGTTTATAGGTTTAAATCAACCACTACCAACTAGTCCTTTGCATATTGTAAGAGACCTTGCAGATGGTATTGGTATTATTCGTGTAGAAGGAACAGAACCTGATATTAATTTTAATGATACAGATGGAGGTTTTAATACGTTTACGTTTGAAAATAACGGACAGCCTCGCTTTGCATTCGGAAGAAGAAATACTGATCATTTTTATATTACTAGAAATTTTGGCGGAGCATGGTTTGATCAAACTTTTAATATTAGAAGAGACAATGGGTTTGTAGGAGTTAATACAGATTCTCCTGGTGCTTATGTAGATATTAATAGTACAACAAATGTTCCTTTACGCTTAAGACCTAATACTACGACTCCAACTGGAACAAATTCAGGCGAATTTTTTGTTGCCAACGATGGTTTATTATATGCTTATGATCCTACTAGAACTAAATGGTTAAGTGTAGATCGTTTTAATGTTTTTTGGGGAAGAAATAGTGCTAATACAACCAACGAATATTTACGTCAAATTAATGGTGCTCAATCTAATAATACTGGATGGCGTATGATACGAGATGGTACTATTACAGCTATTTCTGTACAAGGAAATGCCAATCAAACTTATACTGTACAAATTAGAAAAAATGATGCTACTGCGGTTGTTACTTCTATTACTGTAAATAATAGCCAAGGAGCTCATAGTACTACTATTAATGTTGATTTTGATGAAGGTGATTTTTTGCAATGTTTCTTAAATGGTACAAGTATAGATTACCCTCAAGTTATGTTAGAAATTTCTTGGCGACAATAAAGGTATTCGTTAACTATAATTACAGTTATTTTTCAAGCCTTATACGTTAAAAAATTAAGAAATTCAGAAAATTACACCTTATTACATCCATATCACACTCTATTTTTGTTAAATACTGTTAAAAAACAAAAAAACTCATAACTCATTGTAACAAAAACATTTATTACTCTTCTTATATGCAAAAGCAAATAAATAATGAGCAGTAAATATTTTATCTTTAGTTTAATCTTCGCAACAGGCTTAGGAGCCTCTTTAGGAGTAAATTTCGGAACTTTAACTGGTAATCTTCCAGTAGGCTTAATTTTAGGTATTCTTACTGGTTTAGCATTTGGTTTTGGAGTTGGTTATGGACTAAAAGCTTATGTAAAAAAGTACAAGCTAGAAAACAATATATAACAAACACACAACTAACCTTAGCAACTAAACTTATTATCCTGAGTAATTTACTCAGGATTTTTCATTTCAAACAAAAGACTTTAACACACTATTTAACAGTTAATTACCCTTGAAATATCAGTTTTTATTGTTTTATATCGTATATTAGTGAACTAATTTTAAATCCCAATCGTATGAAGAAGAGTTACATTTTAATGTTAATTGTAAGTTTATTTTTCTCTTCATTTACTACGCAAATTCATGCGCAATCAGAGAAAAAAATTACCATTGTAGTTAAAGACACTAAAAATAAACCAGTTTCTGGTGCCGTTATTTTATTTGATAATGTAAGGCAAAAGAGATGGACGAATGCCAAAGGCGTCTTCAAAACAAAGTTTACAGAAGCACCGAAAGAAATTAGTGCATTCTCTCAAAGAATAGGAATTAGCAAAGTGAAATACAACGGTAGTGATAAAGTAGAAATTACCTTAAAAAGTAATAATGATTTTAAAATTTCTGGCACACCTATACAAAAGAATATTAAAGCTATCCAGTACAGAGATTTTTATGATTATTTAAGAGGCCAAGTTCCTGGTGTGAATGTTAGTATGAATAATATTATTAATATTAGGGGCTATAATAGTGTTAATGGAAGTACAACTCCCCTATTTGTTCTTAATAATAATGCAATAGATCAAGAGCTATTAGAAAACATTGTTCCTACTACTATAAAATCTGTAGTGGTACTAAAGGGGCCAGATGCTTCGAAATATGGTTCTAGAGGAGGAAATGGTGTTATTGAAATTTATACATACTAACAATAAAAAAATATTACTAAAAAGCCTTGTTATAAAAATACAAGGCTTTTTTATTTATGATTAACTTATCTAAAGAAATGAAAAAAAGTGCCTTTTTATTTGTAACTTATATTGCGATTGCATTTTATTTTTTCAGTTGTTCTAGTACCAATAATGACTCTATTTCCTTAGATGAAAAATCTAAAGCAGCTTTACTCACTTCTATAAATAAATTCAACACTGCTTTTCAAAAAGGTGATGTAACTACATTAGCTAATATGATTACTTCAGATTATATTCACACAAATAGTAGTTCAAAAGCTATTAGAAAGGAAAATTGGTTAAATTATTTGCATAAAAGAGCAGCACAAATTCAATCTGGTGATATTCAAGTTTTATCTTATAAAATGGATGAAATAAAAACTATTTTCCATGGTAATAGCGCCATTGTTACAGGTAAAGTAACAGTAATAACAAAGAAAGATAATACACTAACAGAAAATAGTTACAGAGTAACAAATATTTGGATTTACGAATCAGGAAATTGGAAAAGAGCAGCTTTTCATGATGGAAAAATAAAATAGCGATTCCTCTTAGTTATCACTTGATTTATGTAAGGCTATCTTCTTTTTAAAGACTTTATGCATTCATTCATGTAATAGTTTTAAATCACGATGCATACATTTGGGGAACTTTCAGAAAAATTATTGTTAGCTGTAAAAAAACAGGAGGATACTACACACCTTTTATCAGAAATGGAACATATTCCATTCAAAAGACTGCAAGAGTTTTTGCATACGGATTCTCAAAAAAAAGCTTTTTGGATTAATTGTTACAATGCATATTTCTTAATTCTTAGAGTTGAAAAAAAAATTTCAAAATCTGATATCTATAGTAAAAAGTTAATCAATATTGCGGGAGTTCTATTTAGTTTAGATGACATTGAACATGGAATTTTAAGAAAGTATCGTTATAAATTTTCTCGTGGTTTTTTAGGAAACTTATTTGCTTCTAGACGAATTAAACAACTAGCGGTTAACGCCATAGATTATCGTATTCATTTTGCTTTGAATTGTGGTGCAGAAAGCTGTCCTCCAATTGCTTTTTACAATGCTGAAGAACTAGATACTCAATTAAACATAGCAACACAAGCTTTTTTAATGGATAACACCATATTTAACGAGCAACAAAAAACAGTAGCAGTAACTCGTTTATTTCATTGGTATTTAGGTGACTTTGGAAGTTTTAAAGGCATCCGTAAAATTTATAAATCTCAGTTAGGTAAAGATATTTCAGATTATAAAATCGTGTTTCAAACCTATTCTTGGAAAGAACATTTATTTAACTTCAAATAATCGTTTTATTTTCTACTGAAATTTCTGAACCTTCTAATAAAAATACTGATGTAGGTTTTTGTTTATTTAAAAAGGCAAAATTATTTCCATAAGTTGCATTAAAATCAACATTTATCGTTGATTCTTTTACAGGGTAATAGTTCCACTTAGGGTGTTGTACTTCATACATTGTTGTTTTCGTTTCACTATTTTTAGAAAATCCCCAATAGTGTTCTGCAATAAATTCAACTTCAGAATGTTGCTCCATAGCAATTTGTTGGTTTTCTGCAATTACTTTTATATGGTTCCAAATACCATTCTTTTTCCATTGATATGCTATTGCTAAATCATCCTGTACTTTTTGCCATTCGTGTTTCATTTTTAAAGTTTCATACTTCTCTTTATAAAATGTATTCGCTACAAAAGTTATTGCTGCTTTTGGTACAATTTCTTTAATAAAAACTACGCCTCGTTTTTCTTTTCCATCTTCTAATCGTTTTACATAGAATCTAAGGTTTACCTCTTCAAAATTCACATGGAATGGCACTTTAATTCCTAAAAGTTTTGTGTTTACAAACATAAATCCGATCAAACTTACATAACACTTTCCTTCAAAAGAATCTAATATAGTTCCCTGAGGTACATAGGGAGCTAATACTTTTGGATCTATGGTATAATTTACCATAATTAACTTTCTCCATTCTGCAGTTAAAAAACTCATGATTTTCTATTTTAAAACATATTTCCATTCATCACTCTCTGCAAATTGCTTAATTGTTTTGTTTCTGATTTTTAGGAAACCTGTCATATATTTTTTCAAAAATAAACGATCTATCAATTTTCCTATAATTCCTAATGGAGAAACATATTCCATAACATCTACTAAAACTGTTTGTCCATTCTCATCAAAGAAAAAGTGTTCATGTTTAAAACTTTTAAACGCACCAGACACCATTTCATCTGCAAAATATTCTGAAGTTCTGCAACCTATTACTTTAGAAGTAAAATTCTGATAAAACCCCAAATGTTTTGCTCGCCAAGTAACGGTTTCCCCTGTTGTTATTAATCCTTTAGTTTTTCCAGCAATTGCTTTTTCATTAGTTTTTGCAGTTGATATTTTATGTAACTCAATACTTCTAGATAAATCAAAAACTAATTTTCTAGCTGCTTTTATTTTGGTAAATAAGATAATTGTTGGCATACTTTATAATTTAAATTCTGAAAATGTATTTGTTTGAAACTTAAATCCTTTTTGCAATAGTTTTTCTGGATATACATTTCTACTTTTCAATAACAATTCTGTTTCTGTGCTTATCAATTTTGCTCCTGCTTTTAACATCCAAATTGATGATGGTATACCAAAAGGTATTTTCAATTTGCGTCTTAATTGTTTCTGAAACTCTTTGTTTTTAATGGGATTAGGCACACATACATTATAAATACCACTTTCTTTTGTAAGTAAAAACTCAATACTTCTTACATAATCCTCTTCTGTAATCCAACTAACAAATTGATTTCCTTTTCCTTGTTTTCCTCCTAATCCTAATTGCGTCATTCGTTTCATTATTGGGAAAGCTCCTCCGTTTTTCCCTAAAACAATAGCAGTTCTAGTTATAATCTTTTTGGTTTTAGGAAGTTCATATGAATTAAAAATTTCTTCCCATTTCTTACAGACATCCATGGAGAAATCTATTCCTATTTCTCCATTGGTTTCTGTCATTAATTCTTTTTCAGAGTGTTTGTAAATCGTTGCTGAAGAAGACTGGATAAATACGTTAGGTGGCGATTGTAAGTTTTGGACAACTTCGCATAGTAACGAAGTGCTTTGTAACCTGCTATTATAAATTTCCTCTCTATTCTTATGATTATAAATACAGTTTACAGATTTACCAGTTAGGTTGATTAATACATCTGTATTTTCAAGTAATGCTGTCCAATACCCTTTAGAAATCCCATCCCATTGTAAATAGTGTACGTTTTTATAGTTTAACCGTTGATCTCTTGTCAAAATATAAATTTGATTTTCTTTTTCCTTTTTAAAATGATTGGTGAGCAATTTCCCCAAATATCCAGTTCCTCCAGCGATAACGATTTTCATGTTTTATGTTTTCAATTACAACTAATTTTTAACTATTTATATAATATTAAAAGCAATACTAATGCTCTATAAGCAACCCATGTCCATGATAAGTAACTGGGTAATTCTAATAATTTTATTCTTCTTTTATGTTCAAAAAACATAAGTCCTACCACTCCTGCAAAAGCAGCAAGTATTAATGTTTGTGGTAACGGAATAATCATATCTAACAACATAATTTGCCACACACCGATACTTCCTATTAGGGAAATGACCATTAAATTTCCTGCATAATGAATAATAGAATTGATATCTTTTCGAATAATAAATAATGTTTGAAATACAATTTGCCCTACAGCTACTAACAATTCTTTTCCGAAGTTTGAAGGTTGTAATCCAATAATATTATTGGAAAAGCTGAATAATGTAATTCCTGTAATGCTAGCAGCTATAAGAATGAACAGAAAACGATACGTCAAATTAAAATCAGGAATGCAAGTAAGTGCTTCTTTTTCTTCTAATTTAGAAGCTATGATTACTTTCCTATTATACGATATAAAAGCATATAGTTTTCTTAAACCTGTATTTATAAAACGTTTATTTCCTATTTTTTCAATTAGTGGATATGAATAACCTATAATTTTTAATAGACTATCTATTCCATACAATACTTTTTCATTTGTTCTATCTACCAATGCTATTTCATTAGTAGCTCTATCCATATCTATAAATTCTCTTTCATGCTCTGTAATCTGTCCAAAAGGTTTTCTTCCTTCTTCATCTAGCATTTTAGTTTTAATAAAACCTTTTGTGTAGGCTTCACAAAGCGGACAATCTTTATCGTATAACAATGTATGATTACTTAATGTTTCCATAGCTTTTCTTTATAATTTCTAATACATACGTGAAATAAACAGCAATTGATATTGGTATTATAATCCAAAATAATATGCCCCAAAAACCATTCATTGAGAAGTTCCCTATGATAGAAAGTATTCCATAAACAAGTGTAATTCCCCAATAAATTATTAACATATTCTTTTCTTTCTTGCCATAATTTTTCCAAAGAAAAATCAATAAAAGAGCAGCTAATACCTGATATCCTCCTAATAATACTTGCGCATACAATCCAAAAATAATAGTAGCATAGAGACTAATCGTTGCTATTAGCAGTAACCTATTTGACAAACTTAAAATTCTTATCATTTTCATAGTTTCAGAAATTATTGAAAGTTTATATTTAAATTTTTTTATTTCTTAATCAATTTTGTAAAATTCGATAACAACCAGTGTTCATCTGCTTTCACTGCTTTTTCTAAAATCTTATTCACCGTAGTTGTTACTGAAGATAAATCATCCATTAATTTTTTAAACTGCTCTGCTTCTTCTGAATTGTCTTCTTTAACCTCTTCTTTTAATTCATCTAATACTTTTAGTACAGGTTCTATTTCTCTCTTTTTCCTTTCTCTAGTAATTTGTTTAAATAATTCCCAAATATCTTTATCTGCAACAAAAAACTCTTTTCGCTCTCCAACAATAATTTCTTTTCTAACGATTCCCCAGTCTATTAATGCACGTACATTCATATTTACATTACCTCTAGAGATTTTTAATGTTTTCATAATATCGTCTGCAGACAGTGGTTCATTAGACACTAATAATAAAGCATGTACTTGCGCCATAGTTTTGTTTACGCCCCAAGTTGTGGCTAAACTTCCCCATGTGTGTATATATTTTATTTTAGCGAATTCTAATTCCATGTGACAAATATATAAATATTTTTAAAACTTTCAATAATTTTTGAAAATTCTATATTTTATTTTTTTTCAAATGCTTGTAATATTTTAAATTCTCGATTTACTAATTAGATAAACTATCAATTTTGAGTAACGATTTTTACACGACATCAATTTTACCTCATGCTGGTATTATTATCAAAATCTGTAGAGCTTATACAGACACTCAGGAAGATTTTGAAGATTTCTATCAAGAGGCTTGTTTGCAAATTTGGAAAAGTAAAGATGCATTTCAAGAGCGCTCGAAATGGTCTACTTGGATTTACCGAATTACTTTAAACGTTTGTTTAACGCTAGCTAAAAAAAACAACCGTAAGGATGTTACAACATATCAAGTAATAGAAATTTCTGAAGACAATACAGCTTTTCAAAATGAAAATTTACAGATTTTATATAGTGCAATTAAACAATTATCTGATCTAGACAGAGCTATTATTTTAATGTATTTAGAAGAAAATCCAAATAAAGAAATTGCAGAAGTTATTGGTACTTCTCCAAACAACATTGCTGTTCGTGTAAATAGAATTAAAAAACAATTAAAAACAATATTAGATGGAAAAATCAATTGAAAAAATATGGAATGAGTCTTTTATTAATGAACAATCTTTGATCGCTCCAAAAATAAATGACTTGTATAATAAAAAATCGAAATCGATTATTAACAGAATTAAACGTACTTACGAAATTGACAACAAAGGATTACTTCCAATGGGAATTGTAGTTTTAGTAGGAATGGCTATTTTTTCTGAATTCATTATCGGTTTATACGGTGCTTTTCTAATTTTTAGCTTGTATTTTTTTAACCGAAACTTATTAAGCAGGTTTAAATCTATCGATATAAAATCTGATAATTTAACTTATTTAAAGAATTATCGCAGTATTATAAGCTCTATAATGATTTCTACTCGTAAGCTTTTTATGTTTGGTTTACCTATAGCTGTAATGTCTATTTTTGCACTTGCTTACACCATTAAAGAAAAGAGTTTTTTAGCTGGATTCATTCCTGATGAAGCTTCTTTTTTACAAGTTTTAGGTGTTGGTTTACTTATGGCAATTACCATTTCTATGATTTGCACAGTAGTCTACGTTATTTCAACTAAAATTTTATACGGCACATTAATTTCAAAACTAGATGATATTATAACTGAAATGGAAGCCTTGAAAAAATCATAAAACAACAAACCACAAAAATCTAATTTATAGATCTTTGTGGTTGCTTTTTTTGTTGTTATAGTAAAAAGCTATAATATCGTTTTTACTGTAACACTTCGCTTAACTTTTCTCTTAATGCGTCTCCTCTTAAATTTCGCCCAATAATCTTTCCATTTTCATCAATTAAAAAATTATCAGGAACACTATTTATTCCATAAATTAGAGAAGCTTCATTTTCTTGTCCTTTTAAATCACTTACATGTTCCCAAGCTAAACCATCAGCATCTATAGTTTCTAACCAAACTTCTTTATTCATATCTAGAGAAACTGCAAAAATTTCGAAACCTTTTGGATGAAACTCACTGTAAGTTTTTACAAGATTAGGATTTTCTTCTCGGCAAGGTTGGCACCAAGAAGCCCAAAATTCAAGAAGTGTTACTTTTCCTTTATTAGCTGAAAGTTTTATTAATTCTCCATTTTTATTCATCATTTCAAAATCGACAAACTGCTCTCCAACTTTAGGATTTTTATTTAATTCTAAGTACTTATTTATCTTTTGTCCATATTGAGTTTGCTTATTTTCTTCTGAAAAAGGGTCAAATAACTCTTTCGTTTTATCTCTACCAAAAGTAGTTGCATATACTGAAAGAATATTTGCACTAAGAATACTATTTGGATGTTCTTTAACGAATTTAGTTTCCTTTTTTAACATCTGCTCTCTTGTAAGCGAATCTGTTCCTTTATATAACTCTTGACTTAGTAATTCTACTTCAGATCCTGTGATAATTGCATTTCTAAAATCACTATTAGTAGCATCGAAAGTCATTTTATTATTTGCCGCCCAAAACGCTCTATAGTTTGAAAAATCTTTATCATGAAGCCAAAGATGCATTGGCGTTATTGGCAATTTTGTGTTAAACTTAAAAGTATTGTTTTCAACTTTTGTAGAGTCTAATGTTTTATTTTCATAATCTATGTATACGTAAGAACCATCTGGAATTCCTTTTGTTTTCCCTTCAAGGTAAAATCCTTTTTTTGGCTCTTTATTACACGAAATAATTGATAAAGTTATTAAGGCTAGTATTATCCTTTTCATATGTATTTGGTTTTGATTTATTATTTTAAACACTAAAGTTGCTAATATATTTTAAAGACAAAATACGCTCTGTTAAATGATTATTAATATTCTTTAAGTTTTCTATCGTTTCTTTTGTAAAATAGTTAATGCAACTCGAATTTGTTCATATGGAACTTTTTCTCCTAAAAATTCAAAATACGGTTTTAATGCAGTTTCATTATTCAATACTTTTTTAGCATTTGCTACCAATTTTATTGTTTCTGGTGTTGTAAATTCATCGAGATTAATGTCCTTACCTTCTAAATATAATTTAGATAAGTGTGAAAATATAGTTGGTGCTTTCAATCCTCTTGCTTCTGCTATTTCTTCTACTGTCAAACCTTGACTATACAACTTATAGGTTTCTACTACCGTATCTTTCTTTTTTCTTTTTTTCTCTTGTAAGAAGTTTTTTATCTCTTCCATAAACTCCCCTCCATACACTTCTAATTTACGCTGTCCTACTCCACTAATTGCTAAAAATTCTTCATCTGATTGTGGACGTTCTCTTTCTATTTCTTTTAAGGTTGCATCGTTAAACACTAAATAAGCTGCAATATCTTCTTCTGTAGCAATTCTATAACGCAAAGCTCTTAAACGCTCAAATAAACTGTCTTTAGCAGTACTTTTTGTCAACTTGGTAACAGTTCTCTTCTCTTCTTTTTTGACTGCTACTGGGGTTGTTAACTCTACTTTTTCTCCTTTAAATAATACTTTACTAGAAAAATCGGTTAACTGTAATGCATTATTTAAGTGAAAAGCTATTTGACAAAAACCTTGATTCACTAATTGTACCATATAATGTTGCCAATCTTTCCATGAAATTTCTTTTCCAACGCCATACGTTTTTAAAGTATTGTATTGTTTATCTAAAACTGTCGCATTTTGTGCTCCTCGCAAAACGTCAATTACCGTTCCCATAGCTTCTTTTCCTTGTAATCTATAAATAGCTGACAAGGCTTTTTGTGCTATAACAGTTCCGTCAAAAAATTGTGGAGGGTTTTTACATACATCGCAATTACCACAGTTTTCTTCTATCAATTCTCCAAAATAACTCAGTAAAATTTTTCTCCTACAAACCGTAGCTTCCGCAAATTGCTTCATCCGATCTAACTTTGCTTCTTGTACTTCTTTATTTGTAGTATTTTCTATAAACTGACGTAATTGAATGACATCTGCATAACTATGAAATAGCAATGCTTTTGCTGGCAATCCATCTCTACCTGAACGTCCTATTTCCTGATAATAACCTTCAATATTTTTAGGCATATTGTAATGAATTACCCAACGTACATTCGATTTATCGATTCCCATTCCAAAGGCAACCGTCGCACAAATAATCTGCACATCATCTCTGACAAAAGCTTCTTGTGTTTTCGATCGTTCTTCTACGGCTAAACCTGCATGATATGCTCGAGCATCGATTTGTTGCTGCTGTAACTTTCTAGTTAATTGCTCAGTAGCTTTTCTACTCAAACAATAAATAATTCCAGATTCGTTAGGGTGCTCTTTAATAAAAGATATAATTTGTTTTATACGTTCGTTTCCAGGACGAACTTCTAGGCTAATATTTTCTCTATTGAAAGAATTGATAAATCTTATAGCCGAAGGAATTGCTAATTGTTTTATTATATCTTCTTGAGTAGCTTTATCTGCCGTAGCTGTTAAGGCTACCACCGGAACTTCTGGCAATGTTTTCTTTAGAAATGCTAGCTGTTTGTAGGAAGGTCTAAAATCGTGTCCCCAAGATGAAATACAATGTGCTTCATCTATAGCTACACAACTTACATAGGTTTGATTTAAAATATTTTGTAAAAAGGGTAAGCTTTCTGGTGCTACATATAATAGTTTAATTGTTTTTTCTGCAATTGCATTAAATACTAAATCTTGTTCTTCTTTAGATTGAGTGCTATTATAAAACATTGCAGGTATTCCATTAGCTTTTAAACTATCTACTTGATCTTTCATCAAGGCGATTAACGGTGAAATGACCAATGTTATTCCTTCAAAAAATAATGCAGGTAATTGATAGCAAATAGACTTTCCTCCTCCAGTTGGCATAATTACCAACGTGTCTTTCTTTTCTAAAATATTAGTTATGATTTCTTGTTGATTTAATCGAAAACTATCATAACCAAAATTTACTTTTAATTTTTCTAACAATTCTAATTCCGTAACCTTCATCTCACAAAAATAAGCATAAAAAAAGCGAAGGTTTTTACAACTTCGCTTTTTTAAATAATATTTTCCTTTTGCTTTTATTTAAGTTCGTCTAGTAATACATCAACTGCTTTTTTAAGTTGTGCATCTTCTCCTCTATCTTTCCATCCTGGTGCATTTTTTACAAGATAATCTGGAACTGCTGGTGCTTCATTTTCCATGTTTTTTCCAGATTCTTTTACATACCATGCTCTAAAAGGCATGCGAATAAATCCATTTTGTAATCCTGCTCCTCCTGTGGAAATTACGGCTCCAAAAGTTGGCTGACCAACTAGCTTTCCTAATCCTAAGTTTTTAAATGCATGTGAAAAAATTTCTGCATTAGAATAACTATTTTCATTACATAAAGCTACTACTGGTTTTGTATTAACCGATAAAATAGCACGCTCATTGAATGGATAATTCTTTCCGAATTTTTTATGATCTTTTAATGACTTTGCTGCTCCTCTTGGAACTGTGTATGCATGTTGCTTTACATTTAATACTGCCATTAATCTATCTGTAGTCCATCCACCTCCATTATAACGTACATCTATTACAATACCTTTCTTTCCGTATCCGCTTGCTTTTAATTCTCTTTCGAAACGCTCAAAACTTGGCTGGTTCATTCCTTGAATATGGATATACCCTAATTCTCCATTAGAATATTTATCTACTAATTCTTTTCTAGAACGTACCCATTCTTCGTATTGTTTTCTTCTTAAATTAGTTTCTGGTCTTAATACAACTTCTTTACCTGATTTTAATGTTAATAATGTTTCAGTATTTGCTGTATTTCTTAGTAAACTGTAAAAGTTTTTGTCTTTACCAACTTCAATACCATTAACATGTGTAATAACATCTCCTTGGTTTAATTTGCTTTTTGATTTATCTGAAACTGAATTTGGTAATATATAGTCTACTTTCGCTCCATCTTTTGTGTCTGCTACTTCTAATCCAAGTAATCCAACTTTGTCTGACGGATTTGGAGGTAAGAAATTTCTATATCCCATATGACTCGCATTCAACTGTCCTAATAACAAATTGAACATGTACGAATAATCTTGATCTGTAGTTGCAGATAATACCCAAGGTCTATATGTTTTCACCAATCCTTTCCAATCATATCCGTGGAAATCTGGATCGTAAAAACCAGCAGTTAATACACGAATTCCTTCATCAAAAACTTGCTCGTATTCTTTTTTCTTATTTTTAGTATACGTTGCTGAGTGTGGTAATGCAGTAACTTTATCTGATTTTGTATTTAGTTCTTTTAAAGTTCCTCCAGCCACAAAATAAAGTTTTCCGTTTTGTAGTGAAAATCTTCCTGCTCTTCCTGTTCCTTTTACAGCTTTAGGCTTAGAACCATCCCATTTTATTTTATATAAGTTTCTACGTTTTGTTGATGGGTCTGTAGCAGAATAGTAAATAAAATCGCTATCGTTACTAAATGCTAAGCTAAATTCATCGTCTGATAATGAAGTTACCTGTACTAATCTATCAAAAATTCTGTCTTCATCTATCTTTACTACTACAGCTTTCTTCTTAGGCTTTTTTCCTTTTGCTTTGTCTTTCTTCTTATCGCCTTTATCGTCTTTCTTTTTTTCATCTTCTTTGTAGTAATCTCCCTCTTCGTGGTCTAGTTTCGATTTTTCCCAATCTTCTTTTTGTAACCAAACCATCCAAACATCATAATTAATATCATTTCTGTTTGATAAGAAAGCTAGTTTTTTACCATCTGGACTCCAAACAGGGTTCATATCACTTCTAGGGTGCATACTTACATTCATTTTCTTGCTTTTATCAGCTATTGGTTGAATGAATATTTCAGTATCGAAATTTAAATCAGACTGTGAGTATGCAATATATTTGCTATCTGGACTCCAAGTAACTCCTTGTGCTGGTGCCCAACTATCTACAAAAACTTCTTTGTTTTTTAGTTTTCCATCTTTAATATCGGCAATAATTAATTTACCTCTTCCTACTTGGTAAGCGATCTTTTTCTGATCTGGCGAAATCTTAAAATTCTGAATATCTTCTTTTTCGCTCGTTAACTTTTCAGATTTAATTTTTAACGATCTTTCAATTCCAACTCTATCATCTGCAGATGTAGCCTTGTATAATTGAAACATTCCATCTCTATCTGATAAGAATACTACAGTTTTGTCATCTAACCAACCTGTATTTTTATCGCTAAATGCATCTTTACTTACATTATTAGCTCTCTTTTTTTCTTTATTATTTGGCTTCACAAAAACCTCCCCATCAATAGCTAATGCTGCTAATTTTCCATTTGGTGAAATAGAAAAACTTCCTACGCTTCTTGTTGTTGTTTTTGTTTCTTCTACGCTTGTTCTATTATCTGAAATAATATTCAATACTATTTTTTCAGCTTTTCCATTTTCAAGTTTATAAATATCTACTCCAGAAGTATACACAATTGTACCATTGTTGCTAACAGAAAAAGTGCGAACACCATTTTTATTTAAGTTCGTTAATTTTTCACTGTTTCCTTCAGCTACTCCATTACTGTTAATTTTTTGTTTATAGATATTGTATCTACCACTGGCTGCACCTACATAATATAAATTTCCAGTTGCATCCCACACAGGTGAATGATCGTTTTTATTACTTGTAGTAACTTGGTGATATTGATCTGTTTCTTTGTTATAAATCCACACATCTCTTTGTGCAGACCCTGAATAGTCTTCACGTGCAGTTCTACAAGCTCCTTTTACAAATGCTACTAATTTTCCATTTGGAGAAACTGAGGCCATTGCTCCATAAGCATTTATCAAACGTTTTGGAGTTCCACCTTTTTCATTAACTGTATAAATTTGTGAATCCCATTCTGGTCCAGAATATACACGGCGCGTTGTAAAAACAACATCTCCGTTTCCTGTCCAAGAAGTTGGAGTATTTGTAGTTGGATAATAAGTTAATTGTTTAGGAACTCCTCCTTGAGCAGAAGTAATAAATACATTTGTATTCCCTTTTCTATCAGAAGAAAAAGCTAATTCTCTTCCGTCTTTATTCCAAACAGGATCGCTTTCGTACCCTTTATGAATAGTTAATCTTTTAGATTGTTTTGTATTGAAATTGTATACCCAGATATCTCCATAATAACTAAATGCCATTTCATTAGCATTTGGACTTATTGCAGGTTTACGAATTAGTTGTGCTTGTACTACCGTATTACCTAGAAAAACGAGTAATACTAGTGATAGTAATTTTTTCAGATTCATTGTTTTAGATTTCATAACAACGAATTTAAAGTTTTGATTAAAGAATCGTATTTTTTTAAGACTCTTTAACACTATCCTTTTAATTCTTAAACAAGAAGTTAACAACTCACCTCCTAGTTTACTATAATGAAACTCTAAAATTTATAATCTCAGCTATAAATCAATTTTAATGCTTTTCTACTTCCTTTTTCAAAAACTAATATTATTCTAATAATAGATCATCAATTTTTTTCCTGAACTTTTTGCTATTCCAGTCTGCAGATCCTGATTTATCTAATCGGATATATCCTTCTTTATCTAAGATAAATGTTCTAGGAATAGAAGTAACAGGCGGTAGTTCGTTTAAGTAATTTTGATTTGATTGATATACTGGTAATTCATAATTATGTTTTTTGAAGAATTCATTTACAGCAGGCCAATCTTCATTTGTTATAAAAACAAATTCAACTTTATCTTCATAATCATTATAAAATTCCTGTATGTACGGTAATTCTGCAATACAAGGAGGACACCAAGTTGCCCAAAAATTTAAAAAAATAACCTTTCCTTTAAATTCTGAGAAGTTAATATTATCTGTATTTAATCCTGTTAAATTCCAATTGTAATTAAAAACTCGTGGGCTTCCTTCTACTTTATCTATAGAAGGAGAAAAAGACATTTGGCGTATAAACCATACTCTACTTGGTTTATACAGAAATAGAAATATAACTATGGCAAATAATATGTTCGATTTTGTAATGTATTTTTTCAATTCTTGTTAGATTTTTAATGTACCCCCATACATAATTATATACATCCTCTTTGTCTGTTTATTTTTTCAAAACTAACAATAGAGTTATTAAACTTATCATAATTTCATTAAAAAATACGATAATATATTCGTTGATTTTGTGTTATCTCTTCTTATTAATCAACTAAAAAACATAATATGAACCATTAAAACTTAATGTAAGTAATTTCTAGTTATTACTACTAATAATAGGTTTCTGGGCTTTTGATTTTTCTAATGTAGATTATTGAGAGTTCTTTAATTAATTTTATGACTTATGAAAGATAAATTAAAAATAGATATTGTGTCTGATGTTGTTTGTCCATGGTGTACTGTTGGATATAAACATTTACAAAAGGCAATTGATGATTTGAATCTTGAAGATCAAATAGAAATTGAATGGCAGCCTTTTGAATTGAATCCGCAAATGGGTGAAGATGGCCAGGGTTTAGTTGAGCATATAACGCAGAAATATGGTTCTACTAAAGAACAGCAAGAAGTAAACAGACAGCGCTTGATTGATGCAGGAAAAAATGTTGGTTTTACTTTTGATTATTACGATGGTATGCGTGTAGTTAATACATTTGATGCACATGTTTTATTAGAATATGCTAGAGAATTTGGTAAGCAAACAGCATTAAAAATGCGATTGACTACTGCTTTTTTTAGCGAACGAAAAGATGTTTCTAAAAGAGAGGTATTAGAACAAGCTCTTTTAGATGTTGGTTTAAATGCAGATGAGGCTTTGGCTAGACTTTCAGACGATGAAGCTCGTTTTGCTGTAAAAAGTAATGAACAACATTGGCAAAATTTGGGTGTTCGTTCTGTTCCAACAATTGTTTTTAACAGACAAGAAGCTGTTACAGGTGCACAACCAATAAGTGTATTTAAAAGTATTTTAAAACAGTTTACCGAAACTTCTTAGATTATAAGAAGAAAGACATATGATAAACCTCACAAATTTTGAAGACTTGTGAGGTTTTTATTTTGTAAAAAGATTTTACAATTACTCCATATCTCTTACCCATTTTATATCTTTCATTAATCTGTAATCTTCTAACCCTTTTCTTTCTGTATATAATTTTAATGTATCTCCTTCTACGATACCTTCAAAAACAAAAGTGTTTCTTTTCTCTTTTTTATATTTTAAGAGATTTGGAATTGCTGTTGTATCTCCATCTCTGTATAATTTTAGCTCTTTTTTTATTGTATCTGCTTTAAATGAAAATAGATTATCACTTTCATCTCCTTTTTTTAAGCTTAAATACCCTATTCTCCAAGAAGAGCCGTTTAACGAAAAGTTTTTCCATTTTTTATAATTAGGAGTTGTAAGAGAATCTCCATTTATTTTTTGTTGATTTACCGTAAACACACCAGTTAATGAAGGCACTTCGTTATTCTTATAATACCCTAATGATTCTTCTACAAAAAAGTAACTAGAAATTGCAAATAGTAGTAACAATATAGTTTTAAGATATCCTGCTATTTTTTTATACTTCGATCTTGAAAGCAATGATATTTCTACTTCTGGAACAGCAATTTTATTATACACGAAAACATTTAACAATCTGTTTTTATAATATAATAAAAGTACAATAACCATTGCTAGTAAATGAATTGCAAAATATTTAACAGAAACATCAAACCCAATATCTATGATAACTACATTTACCATAGCTATAAATAATATAAAAGCACCTAAAAAAGTAGTTCTTCTAAACAACAACAATGCACCTCCAATTACCTCTACCCATCCTGTAGTCATTGTATAAAATTTTGAATAACTCATAAAAGTCCATAGAAAACTCATTCCTGAATGATCTCCTATTGTACCTTCTAATCGATTGATATCCATTTGACCAAATTGCGTCATAAAAACCTTAGCTAATCCATATAAAACTAGTGTAAAACCAACATGATATCTTAAGACAACTTTGAGTATTTCTTTTAATTTATCATCGTATTTAAACTTGATTTTACTATTAATGAATGTCCATAATACAGATAATAATATTGCCAGAGTTGCTATGAGTAGAAATCTGCTAATGTCATATTTTGAATCGAATCCTTTGTTTAATGAGTTTTGGTATAAATCCCAACCAATAAAAGTTTTTCCAAACCAAATTGTGATTTTTTCCCAAACAGAAATGGTATCTGTTTTTAATCCGTAGATATATTCAAATCCATATGGATAGATATAGAGGATGAAATAGGTTAATGTAAACTTTACCAGAAACCTTTCAATACGAGAAGATTGTTCTTTTTCTATAGTTTTTTTCATAGTAGTTAAATTTGGTGGTTAGACTAACCACCAAATTTAACAGACTTTACGAAATTTCCAACTCCATTAATACCACTTTTATCTAATGCTTTTATAAATGCCGAACCTATAATGGCTCCGTTTCCATATTCGCAAGCTTTGGTAAATGTTTCGTTATCTGAAATTCCGAATCCTATAATTAATTTACTTTTCAAGTTCATTGATTTGATTCTTTCAAAGTAGTCTATTTGTTGCGAAGATATTTCTCCTTTTGCTCCTGTAATTGATGAAGATGCAACCATGTAAATAAATCCTTCAGTTAAATCATCAATCTTACGAATTCGTTCTTCTGGAGTTTTTGGTGTAATTAAAAATACATTGGTAATTCCGTACTTTTTAAATAAATCTCTATAATGATTTTCATATTCCACCATTGGTAAATCTGGGATAATAACTGTATCGATGCCACTATCAACTACTTTTTGACAAAAAGCATCTTCTCCAAATTTAATGATCTGATTTACATATCCCATTAACACCAATGGAGTCGTATTGGTTTCTTTAATCGCCTCTAACTGCTCAAAAACCACATCTAGATTCATTCCATTTTTAAGCGCTACAGAGCTACTATGTTGAATAGTTGGCCCATCTGCTAAAGGATCTGAATATGGTAATCCCACTTCAATAAAATCGACACCATTAGCTCCTAATTCAGAGATGATTTGCGCAGTTCCATTTAATTCAGGAAATCCTGCTGTAAAAAATATAGATAGTAAGTTTTTATCTTTGGTTTGAAATAATTGCTGTATTGAATTCATAATTTTCTAATATTAAATAGTAGAAGTCAGATGGTAAATAGATAAACGTTTTCTAATACGTATCATCTTCTGTAAAACAGTCTATTAACAAATAGATTATTCGCTACCCTTCGACTTTACTCAGGGATCGCTCAAAATGACATTACTCCTCTAAATGTTTTATATACGTTTGTAAATCTTTATCTCCTCTACCCGATAAATTAATAACCACTACTTGTTCTGGTTTTAAATCTAACTTTGGTAATACTGCAAATGCATGTGCCGATTCTAATGCAGGAATAATTCCTTCTAATCTCGTTAATTCAAAAGCAGCTTGTAAAGCTTCTTTATCGGTTGCATTCATAAATTTTGCACGTTTAGAATCGAATAAAAATGCATGTAATGGTCCTACTCCAGGGTAATCTAATCCTGCTGAGATAGAATAAGGTTCAACAATTTGTCCGTATTCGTCTTGCATTAAAATTGTTTTACTTCCATGAATTACACCTACTTCTCCTAGCTGAGAAGTGGCAGCACTTTCTCCTGAATCTACTCCTAAACCTGCCGCTTCTACAGCAATTAACTCTACTTTTTCATCTTCTAAATAATGGTAAAACGCTCCTGCAGCATTACTCCCTCCACCAACACAAGCAATAATGGTGTCTGGATTTTCTTTTCCTGTTTTCTCTTTTAATTGCCATTTCATTTCTTCAGAAATAACAGCTTGTAAACGCGCTACCATATCTGGATGTGGATGCGGCCCTACTACAGAACCTATTAAATAAAACGTTTCTGGGTTTTGAATCCAATAACGAATCGCTTCGTTTGTAGCGTCTTTTAACGTTTTACTACCACTTGTTGCTGGAATTATTTTCGCACCAAGCATTTTCATTCTAGCAACATTAGGAGCTTGACGTTCAATATCTTTTTCTCCCATGAAAACAATACATTCAACATCCATTAATGCACATACTGTAGCAGTTGCAACTCCATGCTGACCTGCACCTGTTTCGGCAATAATTTGCGTTTTCCCTAATCGTTTTGCTATTAGAATTTGCCCGATAGTATTATTTACTTTATGTGCTCCTGTGTGATTTAAATCTTCTCGCTTTAAATAAATATGTGCTCCATATTTGTCTGACAGACGATTTGCATAGTACAATGGACTCGGACGTCCTACATAATCTTTTAATAAAGCTTTGTATTCTTTTTGAAAAGATTCTGATTCAATAATTTGAATATAGTTCTCTTCTAATTCTTTTACGTTTGGATATAATAGTTCTGGAATAAATGCTCCTCCAAACTCTCCGTAATAACCGTTTTTATCTGGATTATATTTCATATTGTTTAGCTTTAGGTGTTGTGTTATTAAGCCTTTGCTATTTTATTTTTTGTCATTCTAAGGAATCGATAGATTCTTCACGTTGCCTTCAAGTTACCTCAGGCGCCGTTCAGAATGACAAAGACTAACTTTTTTCTATTTGTTTTTGAAACTTCTTTAATTTTTCTACCGATTTTAACCCTGGTTTTGTTTCAAACTTGCTATTTACATCTATAGCATATACTGGTAAATCTGTTCTCAGAATTTCTTTCACTGCTTTTACCTCATCTAATCCTATTCCTCCACTTAAAAAAAATGGTTTTGTTGAATTATATGCTTCTAACACTTTCCAATTGAATGTTACTCCATTTCCTCCTCTTTCTTTTCCTTTGGTATCAAATAAAAAATAGTCTACTATTTCTTCATAAGGAGTTAATACGGAGAAATCAAATGTGTCTTTAATTCCAAAGACTTTAATGATTTCGACCTTTGGTAAGTGTTCTTTTACTTGCTTTATATAGTCTACAGATTCATCTCCGTGTAACTGGAGTGCTTCTAGTTTATATTCTTCTGTTAGTGAAACTAAAATTTCTAAATATTCATTTACAAATACTCCTGTCTTCTTAATTCCTTTTGGAATTTCTGGAATTATTCCTTCAAAATTCCTTTTTGATCTTTCATAGAAAATAAATCCTAAGTAGTCTGGTTGTAACTCCCCTACTTGTTTAATATTTTCTACATATTTCATTCCGCAAACTTTTAGTTTCATGCTTCTAAAATTGTTTTCCAATTAGTTAGTTTTTCTGAAAATGTATAGGTAGCATTTGCTGGACTCGTTGATAATAATGTATGGTAATTGATATCTTCTCTTTTTGAGAAATATCGTTTATATAACTGTTCAGCTTTTTGCCCATTGAATCCAACTACACGAATACTTGGATGCCTTTCTAACAACGAAATAATTGCATTTGGTTCTTCGTTTTTAATATCTACATCTAGGCTTGATTTTCTATTTGCCGCCATACAAACATCCCAAAGCGCAATCTTATTTCGTTTTAAAAATGCTACTTTTTCTTCATAATCATTATGCTCTTCTTCTTTAAACAACGAAAATAAAATCTTCCAAAATGCATTTCTAGGATGTCCATAATACTGTTGTAGTCGCAGTGATTCTTTACCTGGTAAAGTTCCTAGAATTAATATTTTTGGATTGTTGCCAATAATAGGAGCAAATGATTTTTCCATTTAAGTGTTTTATCGAATTTGATTGATGAATTCTTGACACGCTTCTCCTGGATTTTCTTCCTTCATAAAGTTTTCTCCAATTAAAAACCCTTGGAATCCATATTCTTTTAAACCTGTAACAATTCTTGGACTGCTAATACCACTTTCCGATACTTTTACAGCACTATTTGGAATTTGATTTGCTAACTGAATCGAATGCTCTAAGTCTACTTTGAATGTTTTTAAATCTCGATTATTAATTCCTATAATTTTATTATCTAAATCAGAGATTTTATCTAAATCTTCCTGGTTATGAACTTCGTATAATACATCTAACCCTAGATCATTTGCTAATTGCCCATAATTCTTTAATTGTTCTGCTGTTAAACAAGCTGCAATTAATAAAATCACATCCGCTCCAATAGCTTTTGCTTCTACAATTTGAAATCCATCTACCACAAAATCTTTACGAAGAATTGGACGGATTTCGTTTACATTTCTCGCCTCCATTAAATCTGCCATGGTTCCTCCAAAAAACGAAGTGTCTGTTAATATAGATTGCGCAGCTACATTTGCATCTAAATATCCATTGGTTACTTCAGTTACAGATACTTTATCGTTGATAATTCCTTTGGATGGTGATTGTCGTTTAAATTCAGCAATAATTCCTGTAGAATTTGCATCGGTTAATGCTGCTTTTAAAGAAAGTGGTGTACGCTTAAAGTTTGGACTTTCCACTAATTTTTTAACAGGTACTTCCGATTTTATTTTGGCTATTTCCTGTTTTTTAAAGTTTATTATTTTTTCTAAAATTGTCATTTCTTCTTTTGTTAGTTCGAGTAAAATTAAAAGTTATGCTTCTCATAAATTATACTCGACGTGACATTTATTCGATATATTATTATTTGTCATTGCGAATGAAGAGTAACGAAATGAAGCAATCTGTTTTTTAATAAGATCACTTCGTCGTGCCGTTCCACATGACTCAGGCAACTCCTCGTAATGACGCTATTTAATTTACTAGTTTTTCCAAACACTCTTTTGCTTTCCCTCCAAATAAAGAAGTTTTTGCTTCTTCAAAAGCTGTGGCAAAGTCTTTATTTAAGTCTACAATTGTTAAGGCAAATGCAGCATTGGTAAGTACTACATTGTTTTGCGCTTTTGTTCCTTCTCCGTTTAAGATGGTTTTAAAAATCTTTGCTGCTTCAGCTACAGAATTTCCTCCATAAATATCGGATTGTTGTACACGCTGTATTCCAAAGTCTTCTGGAGTAATTAATTGCTCTCCTTGTTTCGTAAATAACTTGAATCCTCCAGTTAATGAAATTTCATCATATCCATCTAAAGCATGTACAATTCCATAGTTTGTTCCTTCTACTTGTAGGATATAATTATACAATCGTGCCACCTCTAAATTAAATGTTCCTAACAATTGGTTTTGCGCAAAACTTGGATTTACCAAAGGTCCTAACATATTAAAGAATGTTTTGAGCTTTAACGCTTTCCTAGTAGGTCCAACTGCCTTCATTGCTGGATGAAACTTAGGCGCATGTAAAAAACAAATATTTGCTTTTTCTAACTGAGATTTTAACACAGTTTCATCGTTTGTAAATTCATACCCAAAGCTTTCTAACATATCTGAAGAACCTGACTTTGAAGAAACAGAATAGTTTCCATGTTTAGCTACTTTTTGTCCTGTTCCTGCCACAATAAAAGACGTTAATGTAGAAATATTAAACGTGTCTTTTCCATCTCCTCCTGTTCCTACAATATCTATCGTATTAAACTCTGAAAGATCAACTTTTATCGCTAATTCTAATAACGCTTCTCGGAAACCTGCTAGCTCATCAACCGTAATAGGACGCATCATAAATACTGTTAAGAAAGAAGCCAAATGTGCATCGTTATATACTTCCTTTGCAATGTTTATTAAAATTTCTTTTGCTTCCGATTTAGAAAGCCTTTTGTGCTGATATAAATTATTTAATATATCCTTCATCTTTATGACTTTACACTATTAATAAAATTACGTACCAATTGCTCTCCTACTTCTGTTAAAATGCTTTCTGGGTGAAATTGTACTGCGCTAATTTGATGTTCGGTATGACGAATCGCCATAATACCACCTTCTTCATCTATTGCAGTAACTTGTAATTCTACTGGCAAATCTTCTTTAGATGCTATCCAAGAATGGTAACGAGCTGCTGGAAATGTTTCTGGTACACCTTCAAAAATAACAGCTTCTGGTTGCGTTACTTTCATATCTGTTGCTACACCATGGAAAACTTCATTCATATTGATAATTTTCCCTCCAAAAACTTCTGTAATTGCTTGTAATCCTAAACAAACTCCGAAAATTGGTTTCTTACCTGCGTATGTTTTAATTACTTCTTTTAAAATTCCCGCTTCCTCAGGTATTCCTGGTCCAGGAGACAACATAATTAAATCGTACGTTCCTACTTCTTCAATAGCTATTTCATCATTTCTATATACATCTGGATACGTTCCTGTAATTTTTTCCACCATATGTACTAAATTATAGGTAAACGAATCGTAATTATCTAATATTAATATTTTCATTTTTAAAATGCTTTTGGCTATAAGTTTATAAGCAACTAGCTCTTTTAACTTATTGTATTTTTTAAATATTCTCCGCTAGGATCAATGCTTTTTTTAATGCTGCTAGTTTATTATTTACTTCTTGCAATTCACTTTCTTCATTCGAATGAATTACAATTCCCGCTCCTGCTTGGTAGTACAACACGTTGTTCTTACTCACAAACGATCGAATTCCAATGGCTAAATTTACATCTCCATTTAGTCCCATAATTCCCACTGCTCCACCATAAAAACCTCTTGATTGATTTTCATATTTATCAATTAATTCCATTGCTTTGTATTTTGGCGCTCCACTTAACGTTCCTGCTGGAAATGTATCTCCAACAATCTTTATTGGATCACCTTTTAGTTGCCCTTGTACTGTAGAAACTAAATGAATTACATGACTAAAATATTGTACTTCTTTAAAGACTTCTACAGTTACATCTTCTGCATGTTTGCTTAAGTCGTTTCTTGCTAAGTCAACTAACATTACATGTTCTGCAGTTTCCTTTTTATCGTCAGAAAGTTTTTTTCCTAACTTAATATCTTCTGCCATATCTCCCGTTCTTCTGAAAGTCCCAGCAATTGGATTGATAATAGCTTTTCCGTTATTAATTTTGATTTGTGCTTCTGGTGAGGATCCCATTAATTTAAAACTTCCGTAATCGAAATAGAATAAATAGGGCGATGGATTTATAGAACGTAAGGCTCTATACACATTGAATTCATCTCCTTTATATTGTTGTTGAAATTGTCGCGATAATACTAATTGAAATACATCTCCTCTTTTACAGTGTGCTTTGGCTTTCTTTACATTCTCTATAAACTCTTCACTCGTAACATTTGAAGTCTCTTCTCCTTCAATTTCAAACTTTTGTGTATTGAATGTTTGTGCTTCAATAATCGTTTCTATTTCTGCTAATCTAGAATCCGCCCCGGCTTCAAGGTTTTCTATCAATTGCATTTCATCATTAAAATGATTGATTGCAATGATGAATCGGTAAAAGCTATACTGCATCATTGGAATTGCAGAAGGAGCATCAGGATTTGTTAGTTTAATGGTTTCAAAATATTGAACACTATCAAATGTTGTATATCCATATAGGCCATTAAAAGACTTTAAAGATTCTTCACAATCTAAATCAATTAGTTTTGTAAAATCATTGAACAACTCATTAAAATTTCTACCTATTTTATGAGTTGCTACTTCTTTATTTTTCAAATAAATTGAAAAATCATCTTTATCTGCTTTAAATGACACCATAGGCTCTATACAAATAAAAGAGAAACTTTCTTCCTTGCTATGGTAATCTGAACTTTCTAATAATAATGTATTCGAATATTTATCTCTTAAACGTAAGTATAAACCTACGGGAGTTACTGTGTCTGAAATCTTTTTCTTACAAAGTGTTTTAAATTGTAATGGTTTCATTTGTTTTTGGTCAATAAAAAAAGGCTTATCATGAGATAAGCCTTTTAGTTAATATTTATATATAACAAGATGGTCTCACTAACGTAAGTTAAGAGATTTCCACCACCAGTTATTTAATTGTATCATTTTCATTTGCAACAAATTTATAAAGTCATTTTATTCTAAACAAGAATTATTTGAAATTTATTTTGTTTGATAATATTGTAATGCATTAATAACGTACACCATAGGAGCATTCCAATTAATCGTAACTTCATTTGACGCATACGAACACCAAGTATCTGAATATGATTTTGCAGGCATTTTACTTATGTATTTACATTTATCTTGTTGTCCAGGTTGTGGTCCGCCTACTACCATCCCTGGAACTGGCTCTTTCACATTATCTGCTTCTGAAGTTCTATGATGTGGATTTTGTGCCGATTGTTCTCCTTGTCCTGTTATGTAAGAAACCCCTACTCCATTTCTTCCTAACAAATAATCTACTCCAATAAAAACAGCTTTTAAAAAAGAATCTTCTTTCGTAATTTCATAAGCCTTCATTAGATACATGAGTTGATTCCCTGCTACTCCATTACTTCCCCAAACATAATCTGAAGTATTCATTGCAATTTGCATAGGAGATTTTTCAATTCTATCTTTTAACTCGTTTGCTTTTTCTAAAAAAATCTTTTTTGCTTCAGTTATATTTATGAACCCTGAAAGTTGTTTTTGATGTCTTAAAATACTATACAAAGCCAAAGCGCTTGTATCTTGCCACCAAGGAATTTTATTAGAAATTTCAGAAATCTTAATCGCTTTTTTATATGTTTCTTTTTTAGTAGTGATAAATAACTCTACAGCTGCCCATTGAAATTCTCCTTTTAAATCTGAATCTTCATACTGACCTGTTCGCACTCCTTTTGGATTCAAAAAATAATCTTTAGGATGCTTCTTTGCCCAACTATATGCTTTTTCCGAAGCTATTAATAATTGTTTCGCATATGCTTGCTTTCCACCTATACCTGAAAATATTCTTGCTGCTAAAGCTGTTACTCCAGCAAAATTTAATGCTGCTGATGTACTTTTTTGAACTACATATCTATCAAAAGTGTATTTATTAGGCATAATTACCCCAGAAAATTGTAGCCCTGTTAATTTATGATACACACCTCCATCGTTGGGATCTTGCATTGCTAACATCCAATCCAAATTCCATTTTACCTCATCTAAAATATCAGGCAATTCATTCTCCGATTCTGGAATGTTGAATTTTTGCCTATTGTAATAGTTTGTATAATTTTCATACGCGCTTAATAAAGTGTATGTACTGATACCACTATTCGTTATGTATTTATTATAATCTCCAGCATCAAACCAACCTTTCGTTGCATTTATAATAGTTCCTTCTGGTCTTTTCTTTGTTGCGGCTGAAGCATGTATTTTTACTTTTCTATCTAATAATCCTACTCCTCGTTTCCACTTACCTCCATATTTTTCAGTTATAGATGTAGAAGCTCTATTAAAATAGTAATACTTAAAAACATCTTCCGCTAACTTTTTGTAGGGATTATAAACTACTTTAAAGTGTTTCTTTACTCCATCAACAGTAATAGTATAAACTCCTCCAATATTTATGTTTGTAACATCTACAATAGCAACATACTCATTTGCATCTTTCCATAAAACACTTTCTAAAGTTTGACCTTTTTCTACAACTTCTCCTTTATTATTACTTATAAAGTATTTCAAATTGCTAAAAGAAGTATTAGAAACCACCGCTATTAATTTGGGCTGATTAATCGCGTAACCTACCTGATTGACCCTAATGGCAAAACCACCCTCACTTAACTCTTTTAAAAAGAACTGATTTTCAACACTATGAACTACTCGTGAAGTTATTTGCAAATAGAAAAACAGTAATATATATTTTAAAAAAGCATTCATTTTATTGCAGTTTTACAGATTTATTTAGAATATTCTTACAATTTACTAGAATTATTCCATCAAAAAATATCAAACTTTAATTCAATTCGAACAAAAAACAATTTAAAGTAACATTTAAACAATAAAAAGCAGCTTAAAGTTTCATTTTAAAACTATTTTAAAAATATTAGTTTTTAATAAAAACTAAATTAAAGTAATTTGAACCATAATTAAAACTTAAAATTATCATTGATTATGTGCGGAATTGTATGTGCGTTTGACTTAAAAGAAAAATCTGATGCGTTAAGACCTCAGATATTAGAGATGTCTAAAAAGATTCGTCACAGAGGACCAGATTGGAGCGGAATTTACAGTGATGATAAAACGATAATGGCTCATGAAAGATTAGCTATTGTAGACCCTACCTCTGGACAACAACCTTTATTTAGTAGCGATAGAAGATTTGTATTAGCTGCTAATGGAGAAATATATAATCATCAAGAGCTAAGAGCTCAATTTAAAGATAAGTTTGAATTCCAAACAAAATCTGATTGTGAAGTAATTATTGCTTTATACCAAGAGAAAGGTGTTGAGTTTTTAGATGACTTAAATGGAATTTTTGGGTTTGCTGTATACGATGCTAAAACTGATGAATATTTAGTCGCTAGAGATCATATGGGAATCATTCCTTTATATATGGGATGGGATAAAAAAGGTACTTTTTATGTTGCTTCAGAATTGAAAGCACTAGAAGGTTTTTGTAACAAAATAGAAGTTTTTCCTCCAGGGCACTACTATACTAGAGAGGATGGTTTACAGCGTTGGTATTCTAGAGATTGGATGGAACACGAAGCAGTGAGAGAAAACCAAACTAGTATTGATGAATTGAGAGATGCTTTAGAAGCCGCTGTACATCGTCAATTAATGAGTGATGTTCCTTATGGAGTATTATTATCTGGCGGATTAGACTCTTCTATCACTTCAGCCATTGCAAAGAAATATGCTTCTAAGAGAATTGAAAGTGGAGATGAAGAAGAAGCTTGGTACCCACAGCTACACTCTTTTTCTATTGGATTAAAAGGTTCTCCTGATTTGGCTGCTGCAAAAAAAGTATCTGATCATATTGGAACTATACATCACGAAATCACTTTCACTATCCAAGAAGGTTTAGATGCTATTCGTGACGTTATTTACAACTTAGAAACCTATGATATTACTACTATTAGAGCTTCTACTCCTATGTACTTAATGGCTCGAGTGATAAAATCTATGGGAATTAAAATGGTGTTATCTGGAGAAGGTGCTGACGAAATTTTTGGTGGATATTTATATTTCCATAAAGCTCCAGATGCAGAAGAATTCCATAAAGAAACGGTTAGAAAATTAGATAAACTTTATCAATACGATTGTTTAAGAGCCAACAAAAGTTTAATGGCTTGGGGAATTGAAGGACGCGTTCCTTTCTTAGATAAAGAATTTATGGATATTGCCATGCGTATTAACCCAGAAGATAAAATGATTAATGGTGAACGTATGGAGAAATGGGTCTTACGTAAAGCTTTTGAAAGCTATTTACCTGAAAGTGTTGCTTGGAGACAAAAAGAACAATTTTCTGACGGGGTTGGCTACAATTGGATTGACACTCTAAAAGATTTAGTAGAACAAGAAGTTACTGATGAAATGATGCTTAATGCACATCATAGATTCCCAGTTCAAACACCTAGAGCTAAAGAAGAATATTATTATCGCTCAATATTTGAAGAACATTTCCCAAGTGAAACTGCAGCTTTAACGGTTCCATCTGTACCATCTATTGCATGTAGTACACCAACTGCTTTAGCTTGGGACGAAAGTTTTAGAAACCAAAATGAACCTAGTGGAAGGGCTATTAAAATGGTTCACGAAGATGCATATTAATGTATCTATAATTTTAAATTTTAGTTGTGTTAAGATCCTGTAATTACAGGATCTTTTTTATGTTTTATTGGGTTATTCATAGAAAGCATTATTCTAAATAACAGATTCTTCGTTTTACTCAGAATGACATTATCTTTAATTCTACATTATAGAATCTCATAAAAAAACCTCGTTAAAAACGAGGTTTTCCAATTTAAACTAAATATCCATTAGTTGGAAGCTACAAAGAAAGGCGCTAAATTTACTTTTGCATTTCCTCTTGCTCCCATATGGTTTGTATAACTCTTATTTTTTTCAATAGTATAAAAAGAGTCTACATAATCATCATTATTTGTATACCATTGGTCTGGCATTGCTTGAATAATAGCCCCAGCAACTTGCCCTAATACATTAACCCAAGGTTGCGTAGATACTGTACCAATAATTTGAAAAACTCCACCTATAATTGTAGATACTAAATTCTTGTAATTTACATTATCATCTTTTTCAAACAATTGAATATTTGCAGCTTGATACTGATAATCATCCCAGAATAATAAAATCTGATTTGGATAATAATCTGTTCCGTCATAATCTAAATAATACATTGGAATTACCTTAATCTCAGGTGAATTATCTGCATCTTTTATACCCGAAGTTATTGCATAAACTTCAGCAGCTCCACTAATCCAAGGCTCTTCATCATTATTTAATCTAATCTTATTTAATTTAGTAGTTTCTAATCCATTTGCTTTTGAAGCAGTATTAAAATCATTCTTCATGTTCTTTAATCTTGAATTCTGAACTCCTGCTTGTCTTAAGTATTCATTCATAAATTCTACTTCTTTTTTCAATGTTTCAAAACCATCAGTCTCTATTACAATAACTGGTTGTTTTGGTGCTTTTTTTGCATCTAAATACACCAATTCTTTGTTAATTGTATACGCTTCAATAACAGACCAGTTTTTTTCATTTCCTTCTGGAGCAAACGAAAACAAAACATTAGACATGTCTGTGAACTGATCTGGACGATGCATCCACACTTCTAAAATTTCGATTTTTTCAGGCTGTGCACCTTTAGCAAAGGTCTCTAGTTTGTTTGTTTCCGCCAATAAATCCTGATACGGTTTTTCTTGCTCTACGAACGAAGATGTTTCATTCAAGATTTTAGAGAGCGGTACACTTGGTTGTTGTTTTTTCAATAAACCTAAAGTTGTACTTCTGAAATCTTTATTGTTCATTAAATCAATAAATTCCATTGTTACATTCTTTTTGTTTACAGATGTACTTGTTTCTGGCACAATGCTTTGCGGCTCTAAATTTAAATCTTCTGAATTATTACACGAAGTAATTAATGTTGTAGCAACGATTGTGCTTAATAAAATTCGAGGGAATCTCATTTTTGTTTGGGTTTTTAATTTGTTAATACTCAGTTAAAAATATAAAATTTTATCAAAAATTAAACAAAAACACAAAAAACAATAAAAAAACACACTTTTTTAAGGTTTTTGTAATTTTATCAATATTTACTTAACATCAAATTAACAATTAAAAAACCTATCTTTTTAACACCTATTTAAAAGCCGTTAAACCTAAAAACATCATTTTTCAATTCTGCATTATCAATACAAAAACTAAAAACTCTTTTTAACATCATTTTTAGACGATTTAAGACACTTTTTGTTTTTAAACAATTGTTGATAATTTCCGTATAAAAACGCTTAAAAATTACATTTCATACATAAAAATATGTAACTTTGTATGCTATCAATTCGCTATTACAGCGATTTTTTTATGGGAACAAATCAGCATTACTTAGCCGCCTCTCCCTAAAGTAATGTTTTAAATAAAAGTATTAAAACTCAAATATATGAGCGAAGAAAAAAAGCACAATTATTCTGCCGATAGTATTCAGGCGTTAGAAGGAATGGAGCACGTACGTATGCGACCATCCATGTATATCGGTGATGTTGGTGTTCGTGGTTTACACCACTTAGTTTATGAAGTAGTAGATAACTCTATTGATGAAGCATTAGCTGGCCATTGTGATGTAATCTCTGTAGATATTAACGAAGATAATTCTATTACTGTTAGAGATAACGGTCGTGGTATCCCTGTTGGTTTACACAAAAAAGAAGGTGTATCTGCACTTGAAGTTGTAATGACTAAAATTGGTGCTGGTGGTAAATTCGACAAAGATTCTTATAAAGTATCTGGTGGATTACACGGTGTAGGTGTTTCCTGTGTAAATGCCTTATCTGACCACTTGAAAGCAACAGTACATAGAGATGGAAAAATTTGGCAACAAGAATACGAAAGAGGTAAAACTTTATATCCAGTAAAAACTACTGGAGAAACAGATATAACTGGTACTGAAGTAACCTTCTTACCTGATCGATCAATTTTCCAACAAACGGTAGAATATAATTACGATACGCTTGCAACACGTATGCGTGAATTAGCCTACCTTAATAAAGGAATTACAATTACGCTTACAGACAAACGTAATAAAGATGATGAAGGAAATGACATTTCTGAAACATTTCACAGTACAGAAGGTTTATCTGAATTTGTTAAATATTTAGATAGCACTCGTACTTCAGTAATTCAGCACGTGATTTCTATGGAAGGTGAGAAAAACGGTATCCCTGTTGAAGTTGCCATGATATACAACGATTCTTATGCTGAGAATTTACATTCATATGTAAATAACATTAACACTCACGAAGGAGGAACACATTTATCTGGTTTCCGCCGTGGTTTAACACATACGTTAAAAAAGTATGCTGATGAATCTGGACTTCTAAAAAATGTAAAGTTTGAAATATCCGGAGATGACTTCCGCGAAGGTTTAACTGCTATAGTTTCTGTAAAAGTTGCTGAACCTCAATTCGAAGGACAGACGAAAACCAAATTAGGAAACAGAGAGGTTACTTCTGCGGTATCTCAAGCTGTATCTGAAATGTTAACAGATTATCTTGAAGAGAACCCTAACGATGCGAAAACGATTGTACAAAAAGTAATCTTAGCAGCTCAAGCGCGTCATGCAGCTAGAAAAGCTAGAGAAATGGTACAACGTAAAACCGTAATGAGTATTGGAGGCTTACCTGGTAAACTATCTGATTGTTCTGAAACAGATCCTGCACAATGTGAGATCTTCTTAGTCGAGGGAGATTCGGCAGGTGGTACTGCTAAACAAGGGCGTGATCGTAACTTCCAAGCTATTTTACCATTACGTGGTAAAATATTAAATGTTGAAAAAGCAATGCAACATAAAGTTTTTGAAAATGAAGAAATCAAAAACATGTTTACGGCTTTAGGTATTACTATTGGAACCGAAGAAGATCCGCGTGCTTTAAACTTATCAAAATTACGTTATCATAAAGTTGTAATTATGTGTGATGCCGATGTTGATGGTTCTCACATTGCTACATTAATTCTTACATTCTTCTTCCGTTATATGCGTGAAATGGTAGAGCAAGGATATATTTATATTGCTACTCCTCCATTATACTTAGTTAAAAAAGGACAGAAAAGAGAATACGCTTGGGATGATAACCAACGTGATTTAATTAACCAAAAAATGGGTGGTGGAGCATCCATTCAGCGCTATAAAGGTCTTGGAGAGATGAATGCTGAGCAATTATGGGATACAACTATGAATCCTGAATTCAGAACTTTACGTCAAGTAACAATTGAAAACATGACTGAAGCAGACAGAATTTTCTCTATGCTAATGGGTGATGAAGTACCTCCACGTAGAGATTTTATTGAAAAGAATGCTAAATATGCTAATATAGACGCATAATCAATTATTTAAATAAAGTTCATAAAAGCCTCTGCTTAAGCAGGGGCTTTTTAGTTAAAAACCTTTCTAATTCAGTAACTTCTACTTAAAATTTTTATACTTTTATCCCAATCATAAATAGTACGAAACATGAAACGATTAACCCTAATTTTATTACTTACTTTTAGTATAAACTCGACTTCACAAGAGTTAGAAACTATATTATTAGCGGGAGAAGATGCCCAAAAATTGATGAGTGCTTACTTAGCTCCTGGACCAAAAGGACTGATTTACAGCATGAATAATGGCTGGTACCACACAGCCAAAGTTCATAAAAAACTTGGATTTGATATCACAATTGGTCTAAATGCTTCTTTTATTCCTGAATCAGATGAGACATTTAATATTCAAAATGTTGGATTATCTAGCGCTACTTTTAACCAAAACACAACACCTACCTTTGCTGGTAGCGAAAATATAACTCCAGCAACAATTACATATCAAACTACAATTAACGGACTACCTGTTACTGCAAATTTCCAAATGCCTACTGGCGTTAAAGAAGACTTCCCTATAAGGTCTATTCCCGCTCCTGTGATTCAAACTGGTTTAGGATTACCTTATAAATTTGAAGTGATGGTTCGTTTTCTTCCGACTATAAATATTGACGATACAAAAGCCGGTTTATATGGTTTTGGGTTAAAGAAAGAAATCACTGATTGGTTCGGGATTGTAGATAAAACTCCTTTACACGTTTCGTTATTAGCAGCCTACACCAATATGAATGTAACACATGAAATTGGTAATGTAACTGGTGATGTTGCAACACAAAATGCTTCTGCAGAGTACAATGTTAACGCCTACACCTTCCAAGCCATTGCCTCATTTAATTTACCAATAATTAACTTTTTTGGAGGTGTTGGTTACAATACAGGAAATTCTAGCCTAGCTTTATTAGGAGATTACTCACTTAACTATCAAGTAGACAGCTCTTCTGCAATAATTCAAGAAACTGTTAGCGATCCTTTTTCTATAGACAATAATGCTGGTAGTTTTAATGCAACTGTAGGCGCAAGATTAAGCTTAGGTTTCTTTAAAATTTTCGGTAGCTACACTGCACAAGAATACAGCTCTGTAAACGCCGGAATTGCCTTTAGTTTTAGATAAAGTCTAAATACACAAAGTCTAACATAAAGCACTGGGAAATTTCCAGTGCTTTCCTTTTTTATACTGTTACAAATAGCTATTTTTGTGCATCTTATTTAATAATTTCAATCAAAATATATATAAAATGAAAGTAACAGTTGTAGGAGCAGGTGCTGTAGGTGCAAGTTGTGCTGAATACATCGCTATTAAAAATTTCGCTTCAGAAGTTGTATTAGTAGATATTAAAGAAGGTTTCGCAGAAGGTAAAGCAATGGATTTAATGCAAACAGCTTCTTTAAATGGTTTCGATACTAAAATTGTTGGAACTACCGGAGATTACAGCAAAACTGCAGGATCTGATATTTGTGTTATTACTTCTGGTATTGCTCGTAAACCTGGAATGTCTCGTGACGAGTTATTAGGAATTAATGCAGGTATTGTAAAAACTGTATCTGCTAGCTTAATTGAGCAATCTCCAAACACTATTATTATCGTAGTATCTAACCCAATGGATACGATGACTTATTTAGTACACAAAACAACTGGTTTACCAAAGAATAGAATTATTGGTATGGGTGGAGCTTTAGATTCTGCTCGTTTTAAATATAGATTAGCTGAGGCTTTAGAAGCTCCTATCTCTGATGTAGATGGAATGGTTATTGGGGGGCACTCTGATAAAGGAATGGTTCCTTTAACTCGTTTAGCTACTCGTAATTCTGTTCCTGTTTCTGAGTTCTTATCTGAAGAAAGATTAGAGCAAGTAAAACAAGATACTAAAGTTGGTGGGGCTACATTAACTGGTTTATTAGGTACTTCTGCTTGGTATGCTCCAGGTGCTGCTGTTTCTGGATTAGTTCAAGCTATTGCTTGTGACCAAAAGAAAATCTACCCATGCTCTGCTTTATTAGACGGAGAATACGGATTATCTGACTTATGTATTGGTGTTCCTGTAGTATTAGGAAAAAATGGAATTGAAAACATTGTAGAAATTAACTTAAGCGATGCTGAAAAAGAGCATTTAGCTGCTTCTGCTGAAGCTGTTAAAAACAACAATGCTAACTTAGAGTTTTAATAAAAAACTCTTTTTAACATATTTTAAAAGCAATCTCATTTAGAGGTTGCTTTTTTGTTTATATCTTAGTTTTATAAAACATACATTGTGAGCATTATTTATAAAAAAGTACAGCAAAAAGACAATCCTTTTTTGGCTAAAGTAATTCGAGGTGTTATTGAAGAATTTGATGCTCCTCGTACAGGAACCGTATATTCAGATAGTTCTACAGACACCCTTTTTGAATTATTTCAAGAGTCTAATTCTATCTTATGGGTTGCAGAGTTTAATGGAAAAGCTGTTGGTTGTTGTGGTATCTTTCCCACAGAAGGACTTGAAAATGGATACTGTGAATTAGTAAAGTTTTATATTTCCAGTGATGTTCGTGGAAAAGGAATTGGTAAGGAATTAATGCTAAAAAGTATTGTTTCCGCTAAAGAATTAGGCTATACTCATATTTATTTAGAGAGTTTACCTCATTTTTCTAAAGCCATTGCGATGTATAAGAAAAGTGGATTCAAACTTATTGAAAAACCATTAGGCAATTCTGGTCATTCTAGTTGTGATGTATGGATGCTAAAAGAATTATAAATACAAAATAAAAAAAGCCTGAGAAAATTCTCAGGCTTTTTTATTGATTTGATTATTTGATATTTAGTTTTTCTAAATGTAAAGTAGAGCTTTTCGCTTTTTTATCATACTCTAATAGTAATACATATCCTACTTTGGCTGGTAAAACTCTATAATTTTTAGATTTTTTCGAAATCTCAATAACATCTTCACTCAACTCTCCTCCATCTTGAATAATCGTTTTAAAAACAAACCTGCTTTTCTTTTTCTTCTTTCCTTTTTCTTTTTTACTTCTTTCATAATCTATAAAGTTTGCATAGAAACGATCTCTTTTCACATCTACTTGTGAGTAAATATAGTCGAAACCTCCTATTGCTGCTACTTGATACGCATTGAATTGTGGACTTCCAAAATCTACTAGGTTTTGTACTCTAGACTTCCCTTTTTCAAAAGTCTTTACAGCAAGCAGATTAAATTCTTTATCAAACTTAAATATATACACATCTTTAATTGTCAATTGTGTATAACCTCCAGTTTGTGCTCCTCTATTAAGAATCCCCATAGCTACTCCTAGCGCACTTACTGTTTTCTTAAATTGTTCTCCTATTGCATAGTATTCACCAGACTGCGTTTTAATAATGTCATGAAAGAAAATATATCCAATATCTTTTAATTTATTGTTATCTTTAACTGGTAAAAACTTACTTACATCTCCTTTCCAAGCTATCTTTTTAGAGAACTCTACAGTTCCTTTCTCGCTATATTCATTTACAAATAACCCCAAACTTTGTGCTTTTGCCAATTTTGCTTTTGGTTCGTAATATTGCCCCATTACAGAAATTTTCCCATCATCTGAGATAAATGCATTACTAATTAACTTAGGATCATTTTCATCGTACGCCTTAGTAAAGAACACCTCTCCTGTTTTTGAATTCAATACGATTGTTTTAAACTCTTTTTTAGTTGACATATTTTTCGTTTTCACATCTACTAACACGATAAATTTATCATTTAAAGCAATTGGAGTTACGCTATGATGTCCTCTCTTTTTAGTAGGAACAAATTTATACTCCCATGGTTTACCTGATTCATTTGATGGGTAAAAATTTATAGTATACCCAGTTCCTTTTCCTTCATAATTAGAAGTAATCAATATAAAACCTTCATTTCTAACAGGGTGTAACATTGTACTTAAACCACCTGCTTTTATAGCCATATCTATAATCCTAGCTTGTTTTTTCTCAATTGCTACAGTTATATCTTCTCTAGGGTTCGCTTTCTTATCAAAGCTTTTTAAAGTAAGCGCTCGGTCTTTCTTATTAAAAAAAGCAAACATAATTGCCTCGTTATTAAAAGCCTTAGCTACTAAAGAAGTCTTTTTGGATGCTACGATCTTTTTTAAAGCTATATCATTTAAATTTTTATCTAGAATATTAATTGCATACTCTCTCATTCCTTTCTTTAGCTTATCTACTTGGTAGAAGAAATAGTAACCATCTACATCGTTTGCTTCATCTAAAAAAGCTCCTGAATTTTGCACGCCAAATTTTACCATATTTTCTATGGTTTTTACTTGTGCCGAAATTGTATAGACTCCTATAAGGAATACAAATACACTGAGTAATTTTCTCATCATTATTATTTATTTAGGTTGTTGAAAAATTCTTTAATCACAGCAAATTCCTTGCTCTTGTTTTGTGTTTCGTACTGTTTACAAAAATGATAACCCATTCTCCGAACATCTCTAATCTCCAAATTATGTAAGAATGTACGAATTGAGTTAAGGTTATCTTCTCTTGAAAAAGGACTAGCTTGAGGTATTTTTTTTCCGAATGTATGATTGCTTTTTAAAACATAACTTTTTTGAAACGCTTCAGCTAATTTTAGAATAACAAACTCTGTTTGCTCACCTTCTTGTAGCTTCTTCATCAGCAAATAAAATACCAAGTCTAATTGATTGAAATGCAGCAATGAATTAATTTGATCTTTCATTGCATGAGTTTTCATTTCAGTTAATGAAAATTGTTTTGTTGTTTTAGACTTTGAACCGATTTCATCCAAAACCTTTTTCATTCTATTTTCTATATCAGGATGTGTCTTTAAAGAATCTTTATTCAACTCATAATCATCTGCTCTCTCTTCAATATCGAACATTGTTTCCTCTTCTTCTAGCCAATATTTTTTAAACTTAAATTCAGAAAAATTTAAAAGGCTATCTATTTTTATCTTACTTGCAAAAACTCCATCGTCAAACTTTTTCAATTTCTCTAAAGCATCGTAAGCTGACTTTAAATTATATTTTGTGTTACTAAAAAATACTAAACCTAAAGAATCTGCTTCATACTCTCTTTTTCTAGACTTCTTTAAAAAACCATAATTCAGTTCCTTTAAAAGATTCCTAGCTGCTTTACCTCTTCCGTAAATAGTTAATCTAGTATCTCTAATTTTTCTTTTATATTCCTTAGAATTAACTGTTTCTATTCTTTTTCTAATTCCTTTGTTTACATGATCCAAATATTGATGTGCCATTTCATGACAAACAATAAACGCAAACTCATCTTCATTTTCTAATAGTTGAAATAGCCCTAGATTAAACATGAATGAATGATTCCCAAAACAAGCTGCATTAGGTTCTAAATGTCGATTAATAAAAATCGTTTCTTTATATTTTTTAATTGATGGGTTTTTCTTTCTTATTTCTTCAACAATATTAGATACAAATGTTTTGTATGTATCATCAAAAATAAAAGTACTGTCTAGTAATGTTGATTTTATAAAAGCTTTCCTTTTTTTATACTCTTTTTTAATTTTTGATTTGTATTTTCCGTCTAGTAAAGATACTTGTGTATCGTACGCAACATCAATACTTTTTAGAATTTCTTCTTTATTTGATGGAATAAAAACTTGTGAGTATATTTTTTTTGAACAGAAAAAAATAGCAATCAATGCAATTTTAAAATATAATTTCCTTCTCATAGACCACAAAAATATAATTTCTCCTAAAAATGACAAGAAAATGTTAAATTATTCATAACAAGTGTAAGTCTTTTGGAAATTGCTCGTCTTTAGATAAAGAGACGTATTTAAAGTTTCTTTTTCATAGTTTTTCATAGCAATTTCCCGCTTCATCTTAGAAGCGGGTTTCTTTTTAAAAATAGCCTTCTAAAAAAATACTTTGTTAGCCCTAGTAAATAAAAGAATATCTTTAATTTATTATTAGTTAAAGAACTTTTAATAGTAATTTCTTCTTTATACAATTTCCAATTATATTGTTTAGAAACACCATCATCCCCACAAATTGCAATTAGCTTATTCAGCTTTCTATATGGGGCTTTATTTTTATACAAATAGAGATTTAAATCATAATCTGCTAAAACCTTATATCCAGAATTATAAACTCTTTGATCAAAAATTGATTTTTTGTAGAATACTGATTGATGATGTATTGTATTTTTCAACCACAGTAAACATGAAAAGTTAGAATTGAAAACTTTTTCCTTATTCGTATATTTAATGTTACCTAGTAATACTTCTTCCTCTAGAAACGGTTCAGAAAAAACTTCTTTCAGTAAATTTTCATCAGCAAAACAATCGTCTGCTCCCATAAAATACAACCAATCGCCTTTAGATAGCCTAATCCCTTTATTCATGGCATCATAAATTCCTTTATCTATTTCTGAAACAAAAGAAAAAGGATTTGTTAATGTTTTTAAAAAAGGAATTGTTCCATCTTTAGAACCACCATCCATAACTAAAACTTCATAATTAGTATATGTTTGTTTTACTATGCTTTCTATACAATCTTTTAATGATTTAAGATTATTGTAAGAAGGAATTATTATGGATACTTTTGGTTTTATAACTCTTTTAATTTATAAAGTATTCGTTTAGTTTTTCTTGTTCTTTTTCCCAACATAAAATCTGCTTTGCTTTTTGTTGGTTCCTCTTTATTCTTTTTCTTAGCTCTTTATCTTCTAATAATTTTTGAACAGCTTTTGCTATATCCTCTGGTTCATAACTATCTACTACCACTCCAACTTCATACTCTTCTACAATCTTTGTTATTTCAGGAAGTCTACCAGATACAATAGGTAGTTCTGCATGGATATAATCAAACAGTTTATTTGGGAGAGAGAACTCAAAACTTTTTCCTAATGGTTCTTCTAAAACCATTCCTATATCTGCTTTTCTGGTATAGTTTGGTAACACTTCATGTGCTACTCTTCCTAAAAAATGAACTCTACCTTCCATTTTTTCAGATATAACAAATGCTTTTAGCTCACTCTCAACCTTTCCATATCCAATAATTACTAAATCTACATTTTCTAAATACTGTAATGCTTGTATCATTGGTTTTATACCTCTTCCTGGATTTAAAACTCCTTGGTATAAAACTACTTTATTTTCTGTAGGAAAATGAACTTCCTTTTTAACAATAGTTCTGTTTAACAATGGTAAATTTCTAATAAGCCCCATATTGTTATTATGCCTTTCATGATAAAAGTTTACAATGGATTGACTTACTGTATATGCTTTTCGAATTCTAGGCAAGAATAATTTCTCTAAAGTCCTCCAAAAATTTTGCACAAAACGCCTGCCTTGTAACTCAGGGCCTTCAGAAAATAATTCGTGGCTATCGTACACTAATTTTGTTTTTGTTTTTAATTTACTAGCAACAAAACATCCCGAGAGTGTATCTAAATCATTTGAAAGTATGTAATTATATTTTTTGAATAATAAGAATAAGAAAAGGCGTATGTTATATTCCGCATAGAACAAAAAGTTATTATTAAACCAATGCTTCTTTCTGTAAATTGTATAAGGTCTATTTACATCAATAGTATTGGGTAATATTCTTCCATAAACAAATACATCAAAGTTTTCTTTTAATAAAAACATACAAACTTTATGTACTCTTTGATCTGTAGAAATATCGTTTGTTACTGCAACAAAAACGCTCTTCTTATGTATCAAATCTTACGTTTTTTGATTGGCTTGTGGCTGCTGTTGTACTACTTCAAACAACTTACCTCCTTCACATTTTACCGTTTTCTGTTTAAATTTTACAATTAATTGGTAATCATGAGTAGCCATGAAAATTGTTTTTCCACTTTTATGGATTTCATTTAACAATTCCATTACTTCTAAAGAAGTTCTAGGATCTAAATTTCCTGTTGGCTCGTCAGCTAGAATTAATTCTGGATCATTTAATAAAGCTCTAGCAATGGCAACACGTTGTTGCTCTCCTCCAGATAATTCAAATGTCTTTTTATAATATTTCTCCTTCATTCCAACCTTATCCAACACTTCGTAAATTTTATCTTTACGCTCATTTTTATCTTTCCAACCTGTAGCCTTTAATACAAACTCAAGATTATCAAAAACATTCCTGTCGTTAAGCAATTTAAAGTCTTGAAAAACGATCCCTATTTTTCTTCGTAAAAAAGGAATATCTTTTTCTTTCATTTTCTTTAAATCAAACCCAACAATGCTCCCTAAACCTCTTTGCAGTCTTAAGTCGCCATATAATGTCTTTAACAAGCTGCTTTTTCCACTACCTGTTTTCCCTATTAAATAGTAAAACTCTCCTTTTTGTAGTGTGAAGTTTATTTTTGATAAGACTAAAACATCTCTCTGATAAATATCTGCATTTTCTAAGTGCAGTATAGGCTCTTCCATAAAAAGTACATTTTTACAAATCTATTATTTATTATCCATTTTAACCACTTTATTTTATTTTTGACGTTTAAAGAAAAAACAAAACAAAAAAAATAACGTTATTTCACTTGGGGAACAACAAATAAAGGTAATTTTAAGTATGAAATATATACTCATAACATTTTGTTGCTTTATAGGAATACTATCTTCTTCAGCTCAAAAAACTGAATTTCAAACGAATATTGATGCACAGTTTCATAGAGCGATAACATTGTATAACAATAAAGCATACTCTGGAGCACAAAGACTGTTTAAAGAAGTTTCAAAAAATACTTCTAAATACAACATAAAAACAGACGCAGATTTTTATGATGCTATGTGTGCAATTAAGCTAAATCAGACAGGTGCAGATGAAAAAGTGCTCACTTTTGTTAAAAATCACCCGTATAGTAGTAAAAAAGAAAAAGCTTTTTTAAATGTTGGTAATTATTATTTCGCCAATAGAAAAGCGTCTCATTCTTTAAAGTGGTATAGTAAGGTAGACGAAAAATTATTAAACCAAGAAGAGAAAAAAGAGTTGAATTATAAAATGGGATATGCACTCTTAGTTTCTAATTATTTAAAAGATGCTAAGGAACGTTTTGCTCCTTTATTGGGAGATCCTCGTTACGGTACAGATGCTCGTTATTTTTATGGTTATATTTCATACAAACAACAAAATTTTGGTGAAGCTGAAGACAATTTGAGTCAGTTAGCAGACAATGAAACCTATAAATCTAAAGCCAACTATTATCTTTTAGATATGGCCTTTAAGAGTGGTAAGTTTGAAAAAGCTGTACAAATAGGAGAAAAGGTTTTACCTACTGCTGAGAAAAAACAGAAATCTGATATTAATAAAATTATCGGAGAAAGTTACTTCAACTTAGAACAATATGAAAAAGCTATTCCATACCTAACAGAGTATCAAGGAAAAAAAGGTAAATGGACCAATACTGATTATTATTACTTAGGGTTTTCTTACTATAAATTAGAAGATTACGAAAGCGCAATTAGTCAGTTTAATAAAATTATTAACGGCCAAAATAGCATTGCACAAAATGCTTACTATCATTTAGGAGTTTGTTATTTAAAAGTAGGCAAAAAAACAGAAGCCTTAAATGCTTTTAGAAATGCAAGTGAAATGGATTTTGATCCAATAATTACTGTAGATGCAGATTTAAATTATGCAAAATTAAGTTACGAAAGTGGAAATCCTTACCAAAGTGTTCCTGAGGTATTAACTGCTTTTTTAACTAAGTATCCAGAATCTCCTCATCGTGCAGAAATAGAAAGTTTATTAGTTACTTCTTACTTGCATCAACAAGACTACCAAGGTGCTATTAATTATTTAAATGCAAATAAAACACCTGAAAACACAAAACTGGCGAATGAAGTTTCTTTATATAGAGGTATTCAGTTATTTAATGAGCAAAAACTAAAAAAGGCGCTTCCTAATTTCATTACAGCTACTGGGGCTGAAAATGATACTATTCAAAATAAAGCACGTTATTGGACTGGGGAAACTAGTTACTTGTTAGGCAACTATGAAAATGCAATCACAGCATTTACAACTATCGATAATACTAGTTTTGATGAAGCAGCAGCACTTAATTACAATATTGGCTATGCTTATTTTAAATTGAAAGATTATCCAAAAGCGGCTAAATATTTTGAAGCTTTTTTAAATCAAAATGGCAGTGATAATGATTTAAATGACGATGCTTCTAATCGTTTAGGAGACGCTTTTTATGCTTCTAAAAACTATCCTGAAGCCATAAAAGCATATGAAAAAGTAATTAATGAAGGAGGCACTGGTTCAGATTATGCACAATACCAAAAAGCTATGAGTAGTGGTCTTGCTGGTGATAATGATCAAAAAATAAAAGATTTGAATTTAGTCATTCAAAATTATGGTGATTCAAACTTAAAAGACGATGCTTTATTTCAATTGGCAACTATTTATACTTCTAAAGGAAATGCAAAAAAAGCAAATACTACTTATAATCAATTATTAAACGAACATCCAAGAAGCAGCTATGCTCCTAGTGTTTTATTACGTCAAGGACTATTATTCTATAATCAAGGAAACAACAAAGAAGCTCTTCAAAAATTTAAAGAAGTAGTTGCAAAATATCCAAATGCGAGCGAAGCAAGACAAGCTGTAGGAAATGCACGTAATGTATATGTAGACCAAGGAAATGTAAACGCTTATGCAAACTGGGTGAAAAATATCGATTTTGTAACGGTAACAAATAGTGATATAGACGATACTACTTATGAAGCTGCAGAGAATAAGTTTTTAGAAAATGATACCGATAAAGCTATTGAAGGTTTTAAAACTTATTTACAAGATTTTCCTAGAGGAATTCATGCTTTAAAAGCAAATTTCTATTTAGCTCAATTATTATTCAATAACGATCAACAAGAAGAAGCCATACCTTATTATGAATTTGTTGTTCAACAAGAAAAGAATGAATTTTCTGAAGAAGCATTAGCTAAACTAAGTCAATTGTACTTAGAGAAAGAAGATTGGGATCGTGGTATCGCTTTATTAGAACGTTTAGAAAAAGAAGCTAATATCGATCAGAATATCATCTTCGCTCAAAGTAACTTAATGAAAGGTTATTACAACAAAAAAGAATTTGCGAAAGCTATTGAATATGCTGAAAAAGTATTGAGTAATACTAAAGTTGACCAAATTGTAGCTGAAGATGCGCAAATTATTATTGCACGTGCTGCCATTGAATCAAAAGATTACCGAACTGCTGAAGAATATTATACAGTTTTAGATGAAACTGCTTCAGGAGAATTAAAAGCGGAAACATTATATTATAAAGCGCTGTTTTTACATGAAGCAGAAGCCTATGAAGATTCTAATCAAGAAATTCAAAACTTAATTGCAAATTATTCAACCTATAAATATTGGGGAGTTAAAAGTTATATCATTATGGCTAAAAACTACTATGCATTAAAAGATGCATATCAGGCGACGTATATCTTAGATAACATCGTTAAAAACTTTACGCAATTCAAAGACTTAGTAGAAGAAGCTAAGAATGAATTGAGCACTATTAAAAGTAAAGAAGCCAAAACAAATGAATCTATTAATTCTCAAAATTAATAATTGATGAAAAGGTACATAATCATGATATTTTTAGTGTTTGTAGGTAATGCAATTTTTGCTCAAGACAAACCTAAAACCGAAAAAAAGAAAGACACTATTATAAAAACAGAAGTAATTGAAGTAATTACTTCATATGCTCCAAAAGTTACCGATGCTTTTAAATTGAAAAGAAAACCAGTAATTACACTTTCAAAAAAAGTACAACGTAAACCTTTAGACTATAAAATTCAATCGGTTCCTGTAGCATCAACCTTTAAGCCTAAAAGTGGTGTATTAAGAGGTATAGATCTTGGAGATCGAGAGCGTTTATTCAACAATTATTTATCGCTTGGTTTTGGTAATAATACAACACCATTTATAGAAGGGTATTTCCATAACAATTCTGCTTTCGAATCTGAATATGGAGGAAAAATAAAATTTATTTCTTCTACAGATCCTGTAGCTAATACACCTTTAAATAGTAGTTATTATAATGCTAGTATTGATCTATTTTTAAAGCAAGAAATGCGTTTCTTCGATTGGAAAGCTGGATTTAATGCTTACCGAAACAAATACAATTGGTTTGGTTTGCCTGCCAATATTAACTTTACAGAACCTACTATTAATCGTATTGAACCAGGACAAACTTATAAACTGTATAATGTTTTTGGGTCTGTGTATTTACAAGACCAAGACTTAAAAGAAGTTAATGGGTCTATCGTCTATTTTTCAGACGTATTAGAGTCTAGTGAATTGCATGCAGATGTAGACGCAAAATTCTCTTTTCCATTAGGAAGATTTGGTCTTAATTCTGAAGATTTACAATTAGGAACTTCTATTAACTTTTTATCTGGAAGTTTTGCTAGAACCTATACAGATCCTCTTTTAGAAACAAGTTATAGTTTTATTACTGGAGGTGTACATCCTAGTTATAAATTCTTCTACAAAAACTTCGATGTAAAAGTCGGGGCTAAAGCTTACTATTCGTTCAATACTGAAAGTAGTGAAGGAAGCTTTTTTGTTTATCCAGATGTAGAGGTTAATTATCCTATTATAAAACGATATGCTAATATTTATGCTGGAGCTACTGGAGATTTAGAAGTAAATTCATTTAAAGGATTTACAGAACAGAATCCGTATGTTTCTCCAACATTAACTTTAACACAATCGAGTGAAGCCTTTAATGCTTACAGTGGTTTACGTGGAATTTTAGCTGGTAATCTTAATTATAATGTAAGAGCAAGTTTTAAGAAAGAAGAAAACAAAGCACTTTTTATAGCCAATGAATCTAATTCTAATGGAATTACAACTGCTTTCACTGGAGGAGTTCTTTTTAAAGGTTACGATTATGGAAATTCATTTAATGTAGTATACGATAACGTAAATACCGTTTCTTTTGCAGGAGAAATTAACTACGATTACTCTAAACGATTAAATCTAGGATTAAATCTTGAGTTTAATACATATAGCCTAGATACACAAGCAGAGGCTTGGAATTTACCAAAACTTAAAACCGATATATTTGCTAAATATAAAGTAGCAAAATGGTATGCTGGTGCAAACTTATATTTCGTAGGTGCGCGTAAAGGGATTACCTATATCAGCGGTGTTCCAACAACTGTAGATTTAGATGGTTATATTGATTTGAATTTAGATGGTGGATATCATTTTAACGATTTATTTTCTGTATTCTTAAGAGCAAATAATATTACCAATAGTAATTACCAAAGATTTACCAACTTTAATGCACAAGGATTCCAAGTATTAGCTGGAATTGTATGGAAGTTTGACACCTTATTCTAAAAAAACGTATCTTGGAAGATATGTTTTTTCAAGTTAGTAATTACATTACAGCTATTGTCTGCTTGGTAACAGCATTTGTTATTCAGCGAGTATATATTAAAGAAAAATTACGCGACTATAATACATCTGTAAAAGGAATTAAATGGTTTGCTTTAGCTATTTTTTCATGGGGCTTAGGAGCATTTCTGAATTTAATACTGGTAACTATTCTAAATATTCCTCAAGATCATACACTTATTATTAGTTTAGGCGTTTTCTTTTCTTTAGCTAACTCGTTATTTATTCTTATGTCTATTCCTTCCATAGAACATAATCAGCAAAGGAATTTAGTTATTCGAATTATAGAACGGTTTAGTAATAAAGAAGTATTCATCATTTTTGGTGGTATCCTTATGATGATTGCTTCTGTATTTCTAATTTCTTTTTACAGTAATTCCACTAATAATACGAGTAATAATGTTATTTGGTTAATCGATATTCCTATTTCATTAGTGGTAGCTTTTGCGTTGCTACAAGAACTCAATAAAGCGTTCTCTAATAGAGGTATGAAATTTATGTACCTACCTACTTTTGTGCTTTTTGTTCTTATTGTAATTGCTGTTACACATCGAATTATTCCTTCAGAAGAAGTTCAAAAATTTTTCTCTATAGCTGCATGGAATACATTAGGAATTATCACTTCTTTATCTTTTAAGGTCTTATTCATCTTACTCTTTACTATTTTACTATATAGCTGGAAATTACTTGCTGAACATGAAGAACAACAATCTGAATTTATAAAATTAAAAAAGCACAAAACCTCTTTAGAAGAAACCCGTGAAACATTAGAAATTGCTAATGAAAGCCACCTAAGTACTATTAAAAGCTTAAGAAAAGAACTACAACAGCAAAAGAAAAAATATACTGCTCTAGAACAAGCTTCAAAAATTGAATTATCTGATCGCCAAAAGGAAGTTCTAGCGAATTTAGGGATCTGCGGCACACACAAATCGTACACCGAAATTGCCGAGGCTATGAATATTAGCGTCGATGGATTTCAAACACATATTTATCAGATAAAAAAAGTACTTAATATTTCTGGAGCAGACGGAAAAGAACAACTTATTCTATACGCAACGCAAAACAACCTGCTTGAATTTGCTACCATTTCATGTGATTAAGCATATGCCTAACCATAGTTACATTTAAAATTCATTACTAAGTAACCTTTCTTTCAGTTAGAATAGTTCACAATTTTACCCAACTAATTCTAAAGGATTTAAAATGGACTTATTTATTGCACTACAAGCACAAACATTAGATGAACGAATCAACCAATCATTTCATAATGCTACAAGTTGGTTTACTGATGCTATTCTTTGGCAAATACCAATTTCTGAAAACATTCAACTTCCATGGGTATTGATCATTCTTATTGGCGGAGCTCTTTATTTTTCATTCTATTTTAAAGGCATAAACTTTACAGGTTTTATGAATGCAATTCATGTAGTAAAAGGAACTTATGATAGTTTTGAAAAACAATCTCCACAAAAAGACATACAACAAACCATAAAAATAGAGGACCAAGGAGAAGTCTCTCACTTCCAAGCACTCACTGCTGCTTTATCTGCTACTGTAGGATTAGGAAATATCGCAGGAGTTGCTATTGCATTATCTATTGGTGGACCGGGAGCAACTTTTTGGATGATTATTGCTGGAATTTTAGGGATGGCTTCAAAATTTGTAGAATGCACATTAGGTGTAAAATATAGAGAAGTTGCTGCTAACGGAACAGTATATGGAGGACCAATGTATTATTTACAAAAAGGTCTAAAAGAAAATGGCTTTCAAAAAATAGGAAAAATGTTAGCAATACTATTTGCCATTATGTGCGTAGGAGGTTCTTTTGGTGGCGGTAATATGTTTCAAGTAAACCAAGCTTTTAAGTTATTTGAATATGTTACTGGAGCAGAACAAAGTTTTATGTATGAAAAAGGGTGGCTTTTTGGACTTATAATGGCCATTTTTGCTGGAATTGTGATTATTGGAGGAATTAAAAAAATTGCCAATGTTACAGATAAAATAGTTCCTATAATGGTTGTAGTTTATATAACTGCAGTACTTATTATTTTAGGTATTAATTATACTGAAATTCCTAACGCTTTTCATCAAATTATTTCTGGAGCTTTTAGTCCAACTGGAGTTGCTGGAGGAATGGTTGGTGTTTTAATTCAAGGATTTCGTAGAGGAGCATTTTCTAATGAAGCAGGAATTGGTTCTTCTTCCATAGCCCATGCAGCCGTAAAAACAGAATATGCAGCTAGTGAAGGATTAGTTGCTTTATTAGAACCTTTTATAGATACGGTTTTAGTTTGTACCATGACAGCTTTAGTACTTATTATTACAGGACAATTAACAACAGGAAATGCGGTTTCTTTTGAACAAGGTGCCATTCTTACTTCTAAAGCTTTAGAAAGCGGTATTTCTTGGTTTCCTTATGTATTAACCGTTGCTGTAATTTTATTTGCCTTTTCTTCTATGATCTCTTGGTCGTATTATGGATATCAAGCATGGACTTATCTTTTTGGTCGTAAAAAAAGTACAGGAAACATCTACAAAATCATTTTCTGTTTATTTACCATAGTAGGAGCTTCTGCAACTTTAAATGCTGTAACCGATTTTTCTGATGCTATGGTTTTTTCTATGATGGTTCCTAATATGATTGGACTTGTTGTTTTGGCTCCGAAGGTATTAGAAGAATTCAAACTTTATAAATCTGTTATAAAACAAAACAAACAACAACACTAATCTTGTTCAAATCTCCAAAATGAAAGCATGGACCAATAAAAAAGTTGTAATTTTAACTCAACTAATTCATCCAAATAATGAACAAACTAACAATATTCTTAGCAGGATCTGTCTTGTTATTTTCTTGCGGTAAGCAAAAAGATAAAGCGACTTCAGTTATCACGAAAACACAATCTGAAACATTTGCAAAAGACAGTGCTAATATTAAACATATTTTCAACACTGCACTAACAGAAGGCAAATCATACGAATGGCTGCGCGATCTTACTCAAAATATTGGTGGTAGACTTTCTGGTTCTCCAGAAGCTGCAAAAGCAGTATTGTGGGGAGAACAACAAATGAAAAGTATTGGATTAGATTCTGTTTGGTTACAACCAGTACTAGTTCCGCATTGGGTACGTGGCGAAAAAGAAGAAGCCTATTATACTGTAAATAATGAAAAGAAAAACGTTCCTATTTGCGCTTTAGGATTCTCTATTCCAACTCCTACAAATGGTATTACCGGAGAAGTAATAGAAGTTAAAAGTTTAAAAGAAGCTGAGGAACTAGGTGACAAATTAAAAGGTAAAATTGTATTCTTTAATGGTGCTTTTGATGATACATTAATCAATACTTTTAGAGCTTATGGAGGTTGTGTTGGACAACGTTTTTCTGGCGCAAGAGTTTGTGGTGAATTAGGCGCTAAAGGAGTTATTGTACGTTCTATGGGAAATCGTATTGATGATTACCCTCATACTGGTTCTATGGGATATGGCGACATTCCAAAAGAACAATATATTCCAGCTGCTGCTATTAGCACAAGAGCTGCAGAAAATTTAAGTAAGGATTTAAAAGAGAATCCAAACTTACAATTCTATTTCAAACAGAGCTGTGAAACCTTACCAGATGCTCCTTCTCATAATGTTATTGGAGAAATTAAAGGAACCGAAAACCCAGATAAAATTATTGTTGTTGGTGGTCATTTAGATTCTTGGGATTTAGGTGAAGGTGCTCATGATGATGGAACAGGAATTGTACAATCTTTAGAAGTTGCTTATTTGTTGAAAAAAAATAATATCAAGCCTAAAAACACGATTAGAATCGTATTCTTTATGAATGAAGAAAACGGAACTCGTGGTGCCAAAAAATATGCGGAAGAAGCAAAACTTAAGAATGAAAATCATATTGGTGGTTTAGAAAGTGATGCTGGTGGTCATACTCCTAGAGGTTTTTCTATTGATGCGAATAAAAACAACACAAAATTAGTTCAAAGTTGGAAAAAATTATTAGCTCCTTACGGCTTGCACGATTTAACTGTAGGTGGTAGTGGCGCGGATATTTCTCCTTTAAAAAACGACCAAATAACACTTGTTGGTTATAGACCAGACAGTCAACGTTATTTCGATTACCACCACACAGCTATAGATACTTTTGACAAGGTAAATAAACGCGAATTAGAATTAGGAAGTGCTTCTATGGCGAGTTTAATTTACTTAATGGATAAATATTTATATACAGATGATCAAGTAAAACCATAATTAAACCTTATGAAACATGTGCATCTAGCTTTAAAAGTTTTAATGGCCGTTCTATTAATTTATGGTGGATTCAATCATTTTTATAAACCTGAGTTCTACAATGGCTTTATCCCTGACTTCTTACCAAAATTAATTGTAAATTATATTTCTGGAGCAATTGAACTCCTACTTGGATTTGGATTATTTATAAAAGGATTTCAGAAAAAATCTGCTTATGGTATTTTTCTTTTAATGCTTGCTTTTTTACCAATCCATATATGGGATATGTTAAAAGAACTTCCTGCAATTGGTAGTAAAAATGCTGCATATATTAGAGTTGTAGTGCAATTTATTTTTATCGCTTGGGCATGGTTTCTATATAAAAAACAATCAAATTAAAAACAATGAAAAAAATTATCGCTCTACTAGCTCTTAGTAGTATTATTTCTTGTAAAAAAAGTAAAGAGCAAGTAGATTTAATTGTTACTAATGCAACAATATACACTGTAAACAATAACTTTTCTAAGGCTGAAAGTTTTGCAGTTTCAAATGGTAAGTTTGTTGCTGTAGGAAACTCAGAAGACATTCTAAAAAAATATAGTTCAGACAACACTATTGACGCAAAAAATAGTCCAATTTACCCTGGGTTGATAGATGGTCATTGTCATTTTTACGGGTTAGGTTTACAACAACAAAAAGTAGACTTAGTTGGTACAAAAAGCTATGACGCAGTATTAAAAAAACTAGTAAAATTCCAAAAAGAAAAAAATAGTGAATTTATTACTGGTCGCGGTTGGGATCAAAATGATTGGGAAGTAAAGAAATTTCCTACCAAAGCAAAATTAGACAGCCTCTTCCCTACTACTCCAGTTGCTATTAGACGTGTAGATGGTCATGCCATGTTAGTCAATCAAAAAGCTTTAGATATCTCAGGAATTACTATAGACTCTAAAGTTGAAGGAGGCGAATTTATCAAAGAAAATGGAGCCTTAACAGGTGTACTTATCGATAATGCTATGGATTTAGTTAAAGTTCCTGAACCTTCTAAAAGAGAACAAATTCAAGCTTTAAAAGATGCTGAAAAGATTAATTTTTCTTATGGATTAACCACTGTATCTGATGCAGGACTTGACAAACCCGTAATTGAATTAATTGATAGTTTACAAACAGCTGGAGCATTAAAAATGAGAATTTATGCAATGGTTTCTGCAACACAGCAAAACTTAGACTATTATACTCAAAAAGGAATTATTAAAACAAATCGTTTAAATGTACGTTCTTTTAAAGTGTACGGAGACGGTGCTTTAGGTTCTCGCGGTGCTGCTTTGAAAAAACCTTATAGTGATAGAGACAATCATTACGGTGCTTTAATTTATCCACCAGAACGTTATAGAGAAATTGCAAAACAAATTGCTGCTTCAGATTATCAAATGAATACACATGCTATTGGTGATTCTGCTAATTATTTAATGTTAAGAACCTATCATGATGTTTTAAAAGATCAGACCGATAGACGTTGGCGAATTGAGCATGCACAGATTGTAGATCAAAAAGATTTTGATTTATTCGATAAAGTAATTCCTTCTATTCAGCCAACTCATGCTACTTCAGATATGTATTGGGCAGGAGAAAGAGTTGGGGAAGAACGTATTAAAGGAGGTTACGCTTTTAAAAAATTATTGAATGTTTACGGGAAAGTAGCTTTAGGAACAGATTATCCTGTAGAAAGAGTAAGTCCATTTTTAACTTTTTATGCTGCTGTTGCCAGAAAAGATTTAGAGAACTATCCTAAAGATGGATTCCAAATGGAAAACGCACTTTCTAGAGAAGAAACCTTAAAAGGAATGACGATCTGGAATGCTTATGCAAATTTTGAGGAAAATGAAAAAGGAAGTATTGAAGTAGGTAAAGTTGCTGACTTTGTTATTTTAAATCAAGATATAATGACTGTAGCTATTGACAAAGTTCCACATACTCGAGTTGTTGACACTTACTTAAATGGTCAAAAAGTAAATTAATATGCTACTAAAAGCGCTACACATACAACATATAAAAAAGGGGATTTTCATCTCCTTTTTTCTGATTTCAGCTCTTATTTCTGCTCAAGAAGAAAAAGAAGCACTGCAAAAGTTATCTTTTATGATTGGTAATTGGCAAGGCACTTCTACTTCTTTTAGTAACAATACTCAAAAAAGCGTATCTGTATCAGAAAATGTACGCTATATTTTAAATGGTAATTTAATTACCTTAGATGTAAAATCTCCTTGGATTGAATTGCATACTATTATCAGCTTTAACAAAAAAGAACAATCGTATTACTACCATCCATTTTCTAAAACAGGAGTAAAAGCTGGATATAAAGGCACTTATAAAGATGGTGTTTTTAGAGTCTATTTTAACCCTGGAAGAAGACTTACTTTTACACAAACAACTAAAGGTGAATTTCATGAATATGGTGAGCAATTAAAAAATGGAGTATGGGAAAAATACTTTGAAGACATATTACAATCTTCTAAATAACAACCAGATATATACTATCTTAAAATATTTTTAAATAAAAACACATTTTTATGCGTCTTTTCAATCACTTTAAAGTCTATTAACTGAACGTTAAATATAATTGAAATGGAATATAAAAATCAATGTACTTGTTCTTGCGAAGGTTGCAAAACAGGTGATTGCTCAAATTGCACTTGTGATAACTGTATGTGTACAAATTGTAATTGTTAACTAAACAAAAAGTCATTCTAAAGTTTAACATCTTTTAGAATGACTTTTTTTGTAAATTTAAAGTATGACAACTCAGGAGATTTGGACTATATATCATGATGATTTAAAAAGGTTTATTGTAAGTAAAACAAAAGACGCTATCATTGCTGATGATATTTTACAAGATACTTTTATTAGAATTCATAATAAGTTACATACACTAAAAGATGAAACTAAATTAAAATCATGGATTTTCACTATTACTCGCAATGCTATTTACGATCATTTTAGTTCAATTGGTAAAACTATAACTATAGAAAATACCGAATTAGAGCTTGAGTTAGAAGAGCATGAACATACTGAAAAAGATTGCTTACGCGGTATTATTAAAAACTTACCTAAAAAATACCGTATACCTTTATTCCTTTCCGATATAAAAGGAATGAAACAACAAGAGGTTGCAGATTATTTAAACCAAAACCTTACAACTACCAAATCACAAATTCAACGCGCTAGAAAAATGATTGCAGAAGGTTTTATAGACTGTTGTGGATTCGTAATCAATGAAAAAGGTAAATTAGTTGGAGAAGTTCAAGAAAAAGAAGATTGTAAAGTGTGTCAATAACAGATTAGCTTAATATTATAATTACTTTTTTATAGTATTGTTTCACTTCTTTTAAATTGGGTATTTCGAATTTATACGATAAAAATATATGCAATATGTATATTTGGGTATTGTGTAATATTAAAATAATATGTGTAAAAGAAATTTTAATTTACAATTCTGTACTTGCTTAGATAAAGAACTTTCTAATCCTGAAAATTCAAATAATAAAGTTGAAGAGTTTTACAATTTAAAAGCTAAAGAAGCTAAAAACCTTTTAGATACTGGCTCTAAAAATGTTTCTAAAGACGAATTTGAAAAATCAAAAAAAGCCATTAAAGAAGGTAAATATTACGATACAGAGTTATGGTGGAAGCTCAAAAGATTTAAAGCAGACAGAAAAGACTTTGTTATTGGACGAGTTATCTATCCTTTAAATAAACTGAAAGAAGATATTCAATTTGAATATATTTTAGATAGACTAAATGCTGGAAATATATTTGATTTTAATTACTCTCCTCAAGAAAAGGACCTTATTGAAATATGGGAATACTATAAATATAAAGAAATTAATGGGTACCCGAGAGAGTATTTTGAAAACCATATGGTTTTTAAGTATGAAAATAACAAATGGAATTTTGGAAAATTCCCGTTTGGTTATGTCTTTGATGAATTGAATAGAGGAAAACTAAAAGTATTTCACAATAACGTATGATTACAATTAAGACGAATTCAATTACATTCACATTCACTTGGTAAATACTTATATTAGTTTTCAAGCAAAAAATTAAATTCATAACTTCAATTATACAAACACATTGTATAACATTTACAAGAACATCAGATTAAAAATTAATTATGAAACAGTCAATAATTTTTCTCTTTTTATTTTTTTCCTTTTTAACCTTTCATCTTAATGGGCAAACTAAACAGGATTCTTTGGATATTAAACAAGTTGCATTAGATTATATAGAGTCTCAACATAATGTAAAACCTGACCAATTTGCACGCGCTGCTCATCCTAGAATGGTAAAAAGAACTTTTTGGAAGAATAAAAAAACTGGAAAGGAATATTTGAGAGAAACTTTTACTGATGCTATGATTTTACTTGCCGAAACCTATAATCTTAAGAAAGACAAATTTCCTAAAGACGCAAAAAAAGAGGTAATCATCCTTGATGCCTATGACAAAGTTGCTTCAGTAAAATTAATTGCAGATGATTGGATCGACTATATGCATATTGTAAAATTAAATGGAAAATGGCAACTCGTAAATGTTTTGTGGCAGTTTAACAATTCCAAGAAACATTAACTCAATATTAAATTAAAATAGAAAAAGCCTATATAAAAATTTAATCTTATTAGTTACTTTTGGTAGTAATAAAAAATAATCAAGACTTTTTCTTCAAACAACCATACACAAAACATTATAAATAAATTGTACTATGAAAACAAAAATTGTAAGCTGCATAATACTATTCGTATTTTTTGCATGTAGCAGTAATCAAGAAACTATAGATAACAATATAGAAGAAGAAACTCAATACAACTTAGAAGGTAAATTACTTGAAGGAGTAATAGATGAAAATTTAAATTCTTTCGAGTTTTTTATCTATAATGAAAGTAATTTACCAAAAGCTAGAATACTTAGTTTTAAAAATACAAATTATCCAACTGAGTATAATGATTTAAAAAACAAGCCTATTAAATCTGGAATAATTCATTATTATATTTATGGTAATCAAAGCAATAAAATTATCGAAACAAGAATTTTCGATAATTCTTTAGCCTCTTTCTATTATAAAGATGGTAAAGTTTATGATGATAATGATTTAGATATTACAAATGTTAGAAATATGTATGAAAAAGTAATGCATATTTATACAAATGGGATTTTATCTAAATTAATAATAAAAGATATAAATGAAGAGGATTATGTTTTTCAAAACTTCCATTTTGACGCTAACAAAAATATTATTGGAATTGATTATGATTACACTCAATCAAATAATAATGATTTCAAAGTAGATTATTCATATGTTGGAGATAAAGTTTATCTTTTAGATGAAAATGGAGATTTGAAAGAAAATTATTACTCTATTTCTCCATCTTTAAATCCTTATTTTAAACTTTTCGAATCATTTGGTTTAGCTACACCTTTATACGCTTCTTCCGGAAGGGCATATCCTCCTTTTAATAAGTTCTTTAAAAAATATCCTGAGAATTTTTTGTTTGTTTCATCATCTACCAATTCTTATTTTGTAAATAAAAATAGAGTACTAGAAGTAAATAAATTTAATTATCCTATTAAAACATTACACGAAGGTCCACCTTCTTCAAATTTAATTCCTAGAACTGAATTAATTTATACTTACTTAAAAGAATAAAATTACTAGTATATCTAAAGTTACGACACAATTCACTACTCGCTCACTTAGCTTCATAGCTTTAGTGCGAAATTTAAAAACTCTTTTTAAGATAAAGTTTCATAAGTTGATATAAAAAACTAATACCTAACCTTCCACATACATAATCAATCTCTTATAAATTTATTCATCAAGACAATTCTTATCAAAATCAAAGTTTTAACTTAACTTTGCAATGAAAAATTGCAAGTAACTATAAACAAATAAATTGTCCTACTTATAAAAACATAAATAAATCGAAATCATTAATTCTTTTCCTCTTCTCAATTTTCCTAATTGGATGCAAAAAGCGATAAGATTAAGGTTAGTCAAGTTTAAGAATGGAAGGTTTACAGAAATTAAGTTTAGCCACCCAAATGAATAATAAACATTGTATAAAAATTAAAAATTTATATTATTATGAAAGCAAAGATTAAAATTGCTCTAATTGCTATAATAGGAATGAGCTTAGGTATTAAAAGTCAAGAATGGAATACTGTTGATGTTGGCAATGCTCCAGAGCTAACTCTTTTCAAACATACAGGTAGCTCAACTCCAGTTCCTTTTAATCTTCAAAAGTTTGGATATTCTGGTTCTAATATCAATTATGGTTTACTACACTTAGATATGGGACACAACATTATTGGAGGTGGATCTAACCTTCATTTTAGGTTAAAGAACTCAAGTAATAGTTTTAAAGAATATGGAGGCTTTGGTTCTTTCATCATAAATAATGCTTCTGGTAATGAAGATGGAGGGCTTACTTTCTATACAACTAATAATGGAAAAACAAGAATAAGAAGAATGACTATTTTAAATAATGGATTTGTAGGTATGGGAACCAATACTCCTCAACGTTCTTTACATGTAGTAAGTAGCTCATGGGATAACACCTATGGTGCCGGAGCTATTTTTGAAAATGATAATTCTGTTGGTTCTGGGATAACTTTAAAACCTACGGGATCTCAAGTATCAAATGGAACTCTAGGTTGGTCTATCTATGCAGGCGGTCCTGGTTCGGCTATTAAAGATGGTAATCTTGGTTTTTGGGCACACGGAACCAATGCAGCCTTAATGTCTATCAAAAGATCTGGTGAAGTTGGTGTAGGAACAAATACTCCTTCCGAAAAACTTGATGTTAGTGGTAACGTTAAAATTACTGGCGACTTAAAAATGTCTGGACCTGATAGTTACATCTGGACAAATGGTACTGGAACAGGTTACACCGGAATATATGATCCAAAAAATAACCGTGTACTTTTATACACATCTGAAAGTACAGGAAATGTTGGTATAGGTACAACAGATACTAAAGGTTTTAAATTAGGTGTTAATGGAAAAGTTGCCGCAACAGAAGTTAAAGTTGCTACTTATTCTAATTGGGCAGACTTTGTATTTAAAAAAAACTATGAATTGCCTACTCTAACAGAAGTTGAAAATCATATCAAAGAAAATGGACATTTAAAAGATATTCCTAGCGCTGATGAAGTTGCTGAAAATGGTTTCTTCCTAGGAGAAATGGATGCTAAACTATTACAAAAGATTGAGGAGTTAACATTATATACTATTGAACAAGAGAAAAAAATTAAGTCGTTAGAAAAACAATTAACCGAGATTGAAGAGTTAAAAAAGCAAAACTCTGAGATCAAAAATTTAGTTCAAAAATTATTAAAAGAGAAAAATTAATAATTATAACTAACAAAACATATGTATCCCCTCATTTAAAACAGAGGGTATACATATGCTCATAACTAAAAACAAATAGTATTTAACTATTATTAAAAAATGATAGAATGCTTTTAGAAGTATAAACATAGAAACTATCCTCACATGGGATTTAAAAATCAATTGATACCTTTATCACATAATAATTCATAATCCCAAAACATGAAGAAACTAACAATAGTCACCCTTAGTATAACTATATTATCTTTTATAGCATTCACAAAGCCTTTTAAAGACAATTATACTATAACACATGGGCAAGCTGGGCCGTTTACAATAAATAGTGCCTTTCCTGGAGAAGGAGAGTATTTAGGTTATGATTTAGTAAAAAAACAAACAATTCATTATGCTGAAGACGGAATAGATACTTTAACTATATTCCATGCACAAAAAGAAGGAATTACTCATATTATTATCCACCCTAAATATGATAACGAAGCTTTGATTGGTGAATTAGAAGTAATTAGTCCTTTATACGAAACTAAGGCTGGTATTGGGGTAGGGAGTTCTATTAATGACTTCTATTCTTATTACAATGATGCTGAAGCATTATATACTTTTATTAGTGATAACTTCTGGTTAGAAACTAAAGCTGTTAATGGCGCACAGTTTCAATTTCAAAGAAAATTATATAAAGGTTCTCCTGACACTTTTGAAGACTTAACTATTTTAGAAAGAAACAAAATAGATACGAAAGGACGAATCTCTAAAATTCGTTTGTTTTAAGAATTATCAGATTAAAATTTGTCTATAACCTGATTTTAATAATGTATAGTTTGAAAAATGAAAAAATACAGAAAAATTCAAAGGCCTCAAAAATCAGAATACCCTGGTTATTCACAACCATATTTTGATCTAATTAAAACGAATGAAGACATACTTGAAGAGTTATACGATAATTTCATTAAGTTAAAAGAACTAATTTATTCTTTACCTTCTGAGAAGTTAAATTATAGATATGCTGAGAACAAGTGGACTATTAAAGAAATATTAGTTCATAATATAGATGATGAAAGGATTTTCACTTATAGAGCACTTTGTTATGCGAGAAATGATAAGACTCCATTACCAGGTTTTGAAGAAAAAGATTATGCAAAGTATTCCTTAGCTAATGAAAGAAGCCTTGATAGTATCTTTGATGAATATTGGAGTGTAAGATGTTCTACATTAAAACTTTTCCAATACTTACCAGGGGAAGCTTTTATGCGAAAAGGAACTATGATTGGAGATGATGGTAAAGTAACAAATGAAAGAACTGTTAGAGCTCTATTATATCATATAGCTGGACATGAATTAAGCCATATTAAAGTTATTAAAGAAAAATACTTAGGAATAGCAGTTAATAAATATCCTATTTGAAAATAAAATTACATATTACAACAAAGTATATTATTAAATTTGGTCTTATCCAATTTATATGTGCTATTTTAACTTACTATGGAAGTAACTCCTTTAATTAACTATATTAATCGTATTGTTACATTAACTCCTGAGGAAGAAATTATTCTTTCTGAATATGTTGTTTATAGACAATATTTAAAAGATCAATATATTTTACAACAAGGTGATGTATGTAAACACGCTAATTTTATAGTAAAAGGTTGTGCTAAAACCTTTCATGCAGACAATAATGGACAAGAACATATCATTATGTTTTCTGTTGAAGATTGGTGGGCATCAGATATGGGAAGTTTCATAACACAAACTCCTGCTGACTATAATGTTCAATGCATAGAAAATACAGAACTTATTCAATTTAATCACGAAACAATAGAAGAATTATACGCTAAAATTCCTAAGCTTGAGCGTTGTTTTAGACAAATAACAGAACGAGCTTTGGTTTCTTCTTTAAAAAGAATTGTTCGTAATTTTAGTAAAACAGCCAAAGAAAGATATATTATTTTTAAAGAAAATTATCCAGAAATCGAACAAAGAATTCCACAATATATGCTTGCTTCTTATTTGGGTATTTCTAAGGAATTTTTGAGTAAAATTAAAAGTCAGTTAGCTAAAGAGACCAAAAGTTAAACTAGTTTAACTTCATTTCATAATCTAGTTCATTTTTTATCTTTTTATTGGTTTCTAAATTTGCCTCATAATTATATAAATTTCATAATATGAAGACAATACTGAAACAAATAACTGGTGTATTTACAATTGCTTTACTTACATTCTCATTCACAACTTTAAAAGAAGTAAAAAAAACAATTAACACGACAAAGAGTACTCTTGAATGGAAAGGTTATAAAGTAACTGGTTCTCACAATGGTACAATTACTATAAAGTCTGGTTTTTTAACTTTTGATAATGACAAGTTAACAGGTGGTTCTGTAACTATAGACATGGCTTCTATTAATACTACAGATTTATCTGGGGATTACAAGAATAATTTAGATGGCCACTTAAAGTCAGATGATTTTTTTGGAGTAAAAAAATTCCCTACAGCCACATTAGTTTTCAAAAAGGTAAAAACTTCTGGGAAAAATGCATACGATGTAAAAGCAGATCTTACTATTAAAGGAATTACAAAACCTGTAAAGTTTAAAATTTCAGTATATGGGAAAAAAGCTACTGCTTCTTTAAAAGTAGATAGAACACAGTTTAATGTACGTTATGGTTCTGCTAGCTTTTTTGATAATTTAAAAGACAAAGCTATTTATGATGAATTTGATTTAGTTGCTGATTTAGAGTTAAACTAGTCACTACATTATTTTAAATAAAAAAAGGCTTTCTAAAATTAGAAAGCCTTTTTTATAAGTGTAAATTATCTACGTCTTTTCTTTTTGAATCCTTTGTTTTTTCTTCTAGATTCTTTTACTGTTGTAACCGTATCGTTAAATGTATTTTTTGCTTTTCCTGGCTTGTTCTTTCTCCATGAATTATCTTCAGGCAATAATTTCTTAACCAAATCTGTACGTCCTACTTTGCTCAACGTATCTTTAATCCATTTTCTGTTTTCTTTCTTATACCAAAAGAAAAATTTATGTTGATCTAGTTTTTCCTGACGTGTTTTGGCAGTTTTTACAGGTTTTAAGGTATATGGATGATAACCACTATAATATATAACAGTAGCTACCGTCATAGGGGTTGGTGTAAATCCTTGTACTTGTTCCAACTGAAATCCCATATCTTTTGTCTCTGCTGCTAAATTTGCCATATCTTCTGGCTCACAAGCTGGGTGACTTGAAATAAAATAAGGGATTAATTGTAGTTTTAACTTGTTCTTTTTATTTAAGCGATCAAAACGATCTTTGAACTTATGGAAATAAGTAAAAGAAGGCTTTCTCATTAATTTCAATACAGGATCTGATGTATGCTCTGGTGCTACTTTTAAACGCCCAGAAACATGGTTTTTCATTACCTCTTCAGTATAATCATCTAATTCCTTTGGATCTGCATTTTTATTGAATTCAGGCACTAACATATCGTGTCTAATTCCACTACCAATAAACGATTTCTTTACCTTAGGATGTGCATCTACTGCTTTATATAATTCTGTTAATGGTTTATGTGAAGTATCTAAGTTGCTACAAATTACTGGAGAAATGCACGAAGGTGCTACGCATCTATCGCAAATTGATTGCACTTTCCCTTTCATTTTATACATATTCGCAGAAGGTCCTCCAATATCTGATAAATAACCTTTAAAGTCATCCATTTGGGCTACTTTATCTACTTCTTTTAGTACTGATTCTTGACTACGACTTGCTATAAACTTTCCTTGATGTGCAGAAATGGTACAAAAACTACAACCTCCAAAACAACCTCTATGAATATTAATAGAAAATTTAATCATTTCAAACGCAGGGATAGGACCTCGTTTGTTGTATTTGGGATGTGGTAATCTTGTATAAGGTAAATCAAATGACGCGTCAATTTCATTCTCAGTCATTGTAGGATATGGTGGATTAATAACCAACAATTGTTCTCCTATTTTTTGAAAAATACGTCGTGCTTGTAATTTATTTGACTCCTGTTCTATCGTTTTAAAATTAGCCGCAAACGTTTTTTTATCTTCTAAACAAGCTTCATGAGATGCAATTTCTACATCTTCCCAATTTTTATTTTTTGGAGTTTTTTCACCTTCTTGGACTAAAAACGCGGTTTGTTTTATAGTTCTTAAACTCTGAAATGGAACTCCTTTTTGTAATAATTCTACTATTTCACGTAAAGGTTGTTCTCCCATTCCATACACTAACATATCTGCTTTAGAAGTCTCTAAAATAGAGGGTAATAATTTATCTGACCAATAATCATAATGTGTTACCCTACGTAAAGAAGCCTCAATTCCTCCAATTAAAACAGGAACATCTGGGAATTTTTCTTTTAATATTTTGGTATATACTGAAGTTGCATAATCTGGACGAAAACCAATATCTCCATTAGGTGTATATGCATCTTTATCTCTCTTCTTCTTATTTGCTGTATAATTACTCACCATTGGATCCATACAACCACCGGTAACAGCAAAAAACAAACGAGGAGTTCCTAGTTTTGTAAAGTCTTGTAAATTATCGTGTACACTTGGTTGTGGCACAATAGCAACTTTTAACCCGTAACTTTCTAAGATACGACCAATTACTGCAGGACCAAAAGATGGATGGTCTACATAGGCATCTCCACTAAACAAAATCACATCTAATTCATCCCAACCTCTTAATTTCACTTCTTTGTTAGTCGTTGGTAACCAGTCAGTAAGTCGTCTTATCCTCATATTTTGCAAAAGTACACTAAATATTAACGAATTCCATATAATTGAAATGATTAACTAATAATTTAGATATAATCTAGCTTGTAAAATTGTTGTAAAATAAAAAAGAATACTATTATTTTTAGTTAATAGTATTCTTTATGGTAGTATTCTCAACTTACAAAATTAGTTTTTGAATACCGTTATTATAATTAATAAAGTCTTTTATAATTCTTTATCGAGATTAAACTTATGTCGAACCTCTAGACTTGCTTTATGTATTTCAGCTAATGAAATACTAGCTTCTTTTTCATTTAACTCTTTATTTAGAGTAAATATTAAATCTAACGTTGGTACATCTAAATTTAAACCTAATACTCTTAACGAAGAGGCTAATAACTCTAATTGTTGTATTTCCATATATGTTTTATCTTACTCATTTTAACGTTTAATAAATTCATCACCAAGTCCGCCTCCGCCAGGTCCACCTCCACCAGGTCCTCCCCCTCCGGGTCCATCAAAC